>JAGAMQ010000022.1 GCA_017624645.1 Oscillospiraceae bacterium | reverse complement strand
GTAATACAGGGTCGCCGGTGTCACAAGGGGCACTCCGGCAAAGCCAAACATACCCCCAATATCCCCCAGCGCCTGGGAAAGGTCCGCGGCATTGAACAGCACAAAGCCCAGCACCACCACCAAAAGCACATACACCCGTTTCAGAATATCCGGCAGCTTCTGCAGGAAGGGCACCCACCGCTCCAGCAGCAGGAATATCGCATACAGAAGTCCCCACAGCACAAAATTCCATGCAGCACCGTGCCACAGACCGGTGAGCATCCACACCACCAGCACATTGAGCACCCACCGCAGGGGCTTAACCCGATTGCCGCCCAAGGGTATATACACATAGTCCCGGAACCAGCTGCCCAGGCTCATGTGCCACCGGCGCCAAAATTCCGCAATGGAACGGGACATATAGGGATAGTTGAAGTTTTCGATGAACCGGAAACCGAAAATTCTCCCAAGACCGATGGCCATATCGCTGTAACCGGAGAAATCAAAATAGATATGCAGCGCAAAGGCGATAGCATAGATCCAGTAGAACAGCACGGACTTTTCCCCGCTGGCACGGAAGATCTCCGTCAGCTGGCCCAGGCTGTTGGCAATGAGGATCTTCTTGGAAAGGCCCACCAAAAACCGGCGAAGGCCCAACGAGAAATCCTCCCAGCTATGGCTGCGGCTGCTAAGTTCCCGTGCCACATCCACATACCGGACGATGGGACCGGCAATGAGCTGAGGAAACAGGCTCACATAGGCACCGAAGCTCACAATATTTTTCTGCACCTGTGCGTCGCCCCGGTACACATCGATGGTGTAGCTCAGGCACTGGAAGGTATAGAAGCTGATACCGATGGGCAGCGCCAGCTTCAGAAGGGGCAGGCTCGCACCGGTGACACTATTAAAAGAATCAATAAAAAAGTCGGCGTATTTAAATACTGCCAGCAGACCAAGGCTCACCACCACGGACACCGTCAGCCAAAGCTTTTTGCCCCGCTGGGTGGTGCTATTTCCGATGGCGATACCACAGCCGTAAAACAGGCAGATAGACGCGATCATCAAAAACACATACATGGGTTCGCCCCAGGCGTAGAAAATCAGGCTGAACACCAGCAGAACACCGTTTTTTAGCTTCCACGGCACCAAAAAGTACAGAAGAAGCACCGCCGGCAAAAAGTAGAAAAGAAAAGGAATACTGGAAAAAAGCATTGCTGTTCCTCCTCGGGGTTGCAGGATAAAAAAAGCAGCGGTCGGACCGCTGCTTTTTTGTTGTTACTTAGCCCGCAATGGCCTCGTCAACCACCAGCTTGGCCTCGGGATAAGCGGACACAAACTTGGTCTCAAAGGGATTCATGGCATCGCCAATGCCCCATGCCACCAGCACATACTCGTCGGCGATGGTAGCGATGAGCAGAGCCTCGGGCATGCCGCACATCCACTGGTTGCCGGTAACAGCAGCCTTCATAGCGGTGACAAAAGCATCCACATCGGCAGCAGCCAGACGGTACACACCGCAGGAGAAGTTGTTACCGTTCATCATGTGGGTCATGGTAGCGGCATCCGTGAGCTTGCTGTACTCGGTCTCAGGAACCAGCATCTTGAAGGTCAGTTCGTCGGTCTCGGTCAGGGCAAACTTGCCGGGAGCGGAAGGCATCATATAGTTCTCGTCAGCATCCATCTGTGCAGCATGGTAAGCGGAGTCGCCGCCCACAACGGGGAACTTCTCGTCCTCAGTGTAGGTGCCCCAGACCTTCTCCAGAATCTCCAGAGCAGAAGCGGGAGCTGCAACCTTGTTACCCTCGGTATTTCCGGGCTCATTGGTCTGTGCGTTGCCGCCGCAGGCAGCAAGGCTCACTACCAGCATAACAGCCAGCAGCAAAGAAATGATCTTTTTCATTTTGTTTCCTCCAAATATTTTGTATTTTTTCTTTTGATTTGATAAATTAAGGATATGATAACGATACCGGTGATAACACCAAGGGTATCGATCCCTACATCTTTCAGGGTAGGTCCTCGCAAAGGTACAAAGCACTGGATGGTCTCATCCACCGCCGCCACCCCAGTGCCTGCCAGAAGAGGCCATGCAAAACGCTCCCAGTGTTTATTTCGGAGCATACCCACCAACCAGAAAAGCAATACGCCCAAGCTTGCAAATTCCGTAAAATGCGCAAGCTTTCGCAGCAATCCCCCACCGGGGGTATGCTCACCGTCTCCCGGCAGAAGCCACCCGATTACAGTCTTTACAAAATCGCTCAAGGCGCCGGAAATATGTCCCGGCAGCAGGGAGTTGCCCCAAATAAAGCCAAGATTCAGCGCAAGAAGACAGATACACAGGCGCAGGCGTTTGTCTGTGCGGATCATGCCAGTATCCCCACATGTTCCAGTAGAATCTTCAAACCCAGCAGGATCAGGATTACACCGCCGGCGATCTGTGCCTTCTTTTCAAACCGGCTGCCAAACACATTGCCGATCTTGACACCTGCCATGGAAAGCAGGAAGGTAATGGCACCGATCAGCGCCACCGCAAGGAAAATGTTTACGTTTCCCGCCATGGCTAGGGAAATGCCTACCGCCAGTGCATCGATACTGGTAGCCACCGCCATCAGGAACATGGTCTTTACAGAAAGATCTGCGTCATGCTCTTCACAGTCGCTGCAGGAACAGAAGGCTTCCTTGAGCATATTGATGCCGATGATTGCCAGCAGACCGAAGGCAATCCAGTGATCCACGGCTTCAATGGCATCGGAGAACATGGTTCCCAGATAATAGCCGATCAGCGGCATCAGCGCCTGAAAGCCGCCGAACCATGCGCCGCATACGGCACCTGCACCCAAAGTAGCCTTCTTCATGGCAAGGCCCTTGCAGACAGATACCGCAAAAGCATCCATGCTTAGACCCACTGCCAACAGCAACAACATCCCAAAGCCCATAAAAAACCTCCACGTCACAGGGCGCGGAGGCAAAGCTTACCGAGATTCCGGCACGCAGCTTTTCACCTTTCTTACAATGGGAGCCGTCTGCAGATCCGCACCGGTTCTCTTTCGCGCCGTTTTCTGTCCGGGGGGATTATAACAGTGCAAAGGACCCTTGTCAATATACTGGTGGCACAATATACAAAAAATTCATATTCCTTTCCCCCCTTTTCCCGGTCTTAACCGTTTTTTTGTAGACAATCGCCAAAAAAGCACATTATACTTGAAAATACTGATTCTTTGCTATATAATACATTCTGTATAAGCGGGATGGCATATGTTTTCCCCGATCATAACAGGCGATTCTCGCCGAAGATAGGAGACACAATATGAAAGGTATCGTTCTCGCCGGAGGTTCCGGCACCAGACTGTACCCCTTGACCAAAGTTACCTCCAAGCAGCTTCTTCCCATTTATGACAAGCCTATGATCTACTACCCCCTGTCTGTGCTCATGAGCGCGGGCATCCGGGAGATCCTCATTATATCCACCCCCCAGGATCTGCCCCGTTTCGAAGCGCTGCTGGGTGACGGCAGCCAGTTCGGCCTGCAGCTGAGCTATGCGGAGCAGCCCAAGCCCGAGGGTCTTGCCCAGGCCTTTATCATCGGCGAAGAATTCATCGGTGACGATTGCGTAGCAATGGTCCTGGGTGACAACATTTTCTCCGGTCACGGTCTGAAGAAGCGGCTGCGCGCCGCTGTGCGTAACGCCAAGAGTGGCAAGGGCGCTACCGTTTTCGGCTACTATGTGGACGATCCGGAGCGCTTCGGCATCGTGGCCTTTGACGAAAGCGGTCATGCCGTTTCCATTGAGGAAAAGCCGGAGCACCCCAAGAGCAACTACTGCGTCACCGGTCTTTACTTCTACGACAACCGGGTAGTGGAGTACGCCAAAAACCTGAAGCCCTCCAAGCGGGGTGAGCTGGAGATCACCGACCTGAACCGGATCTATCTGGAAAAGGGCGATTTGAATGTGGAGCTGCTGGGTCAGGGCTTTACCTGGCTGGACACCGGCACCCACGAAAGTCTGGTGGAAGCCACCAACTTCGTCAAGACCGTGGAAGCACACCAGAACCGTAAAATCGGTTGTCTGGAAGACATCGCCTATATCAACGGCTGGATCTCCCGGGAACAGGTGGAAGCAGTCATCGCCGTTTACAAAAACCAGTACGGCAAGTACCTGCAGGATGTGCTGGATGGCAAGTATATCGACGTGCTTCATGACAAAAAACGTCTGGAGGAAATGGGCAAATGAAAAAAACCATTATCGTTACCGGCGGTGCCGGTTTTATCGGAAGCAATTTCGTATTTCACATGCTGGGCAAATATCCGGATTACCGGATCATCTGTCTGGACAAGCTGACCTACGCAGGCAACCTGTCCACTTTGGAGCCGGTAATGCGCAATCCCAATTTCCGGTTCGTCAAGGCGGATATCTGCGACCGGGAAGCGGTATATCAGCTCTTTGAGGAAGAGCATCCCGACATGGTGGTGAACTTCGCCGCTGAAAGCCACGTGGACCGGTCTATTGAAAATCCCGAGGTCTTCCTGATGACCAACATCCTGGGTACACAGGTGCTCATGGACGCCTGCCGGAAGTACGGCATCGGCCGCTACCATCAGGTATCCACCGACGAGGTCTACGGCGACCTGCCCTTGGACCGTCCTGATCTGTTCTTCACCGAGGAAACCCCCATCCATACCAGCTCCCCCTACTCCTCCTCCAAGGCAGGCGCCGACCTGCTGGTCATGGCATACCACCGTACTTACGGGCTGCCGGTGACCATTTCCCGCTGTTCCAACAACTACGGCCCCTACCACTTCCCCGAGAAGCTGATCCCCCTGATGATCGCCAACGCCTTGGCAGACAAGCCTCTGCCTGTATACGGCGAGGGTCTGAATGTCCGGGACTGGCTGTATGTGGAGGACCACTGCAAAGCCATCGACCTGATCATCCACAATGGTCGGGTAGGAGAGGTCTACAACATCGGCGGCCACAACGAGATGCGCAACATCGACATCGTCAAGATCATCTGTAAGGCGCTGGATAAGCCCGAAAGCCTCATTACCTATGTCACCGACCGGAAGGGTCACGATATGCGCTATGCCATTGACCCCACCAAGATCCACAACGAGCTGGGCTGGCTGCCG
>JAGAMQ010000021.1 GCA_017624645.1 Oscillospiraceae bacterium | reverse complement strand
GATGGCAATAATCTTCTTCATAATAAATCAAACTCCTTCACGATAATAGTGGTTGCTTTGGATGTGTGTATTATATCGCGTATAATATACATCGTCAATTGGTGTTTGGCACAACTTTTAAAGGGATTGCTCTATTATAACAAGGAAGAATGTACAAAAAAATTCGGCAATTCATAAATTATATACGTAAGATATGACAATGTGAGAAGGAATAGATGAATATTATACCGTATATTGTGTATAGGAATGTTCCTGGATCCCCATCGGTTGTCTCTATTTCAGCAAAATTGCCAGTTGTAAATAATACAGATTTATTATATAATGTTATGGTGAAAAATGTATCATCATTGAGGAGAATGATCCATGATGAATCAAAGTTCTGTTTTAAAAACATATTTACAGCCCGGTAAACGAGTGCATTTGATAGGCATTGGCGGCGTATCAATGCGTCCCCTCGGTCTGGTGCTGAAAGATATGGGGCTGACGGTCACCGGGTCCGATATGAATTCGTCAGTCTCTACGGATGAGCTGATCCGCAAAGGGATCCATGTTGCCATTGGCCATGAAGCTGCCAATATTGAGGGGGCAGATTGTATCATCCGAACGGCTGCTGCCCATAACGATAATCCGGAGGTTGCCGCTGCCCGCAGCTGCGGAATCCCTGTGTTTGAACGCGCCCAGGCGTGGGGTGTGATTATGCAGACCTATAAGCACGCGGTATGTATTTCCGGTACCCACGGAAAGACCACGACCACATCTATGGTGACCCACATTCTGATGGAAGCACAGGCTGACCCTACGGTTATGATCGGTGGCTACCTGCCTCTGCTTCGGGCAGGGCACCGGGTAGGAAACGGTGATACCATCGTACTGGAAAGCTGTGAATACTGTGATTCTTTTCTTAATTTCTTCCCCACCTTGGCGGTTGTTCTAAATGTGGAAGCGGATCATTTGGATTATTTCAAGGACTTGGCGGATGTTCAGAAATCCTTCCGTAAATTTGCCGCTCTTGCAACGGACTGCGTTGTTGCCAACGGCGACGATCCCCATGTACGGCAGACCCTTGAGGGAATGGAGTATATCAGTTTTGGTCTGCAAAAGGGCAACAGGGTGACAGCCGACAATATCTGTCCCGATTGGCGCCACCTGGATGTAGTGTGCGATGGGGAATTCTACTGCCATCTGGACCTGAAGGTACTGGGTAGACACAATGCCCTCAATGCCCTTGCTGCTGCCGCGGTAGCCTGGAGATTGGGCATCGACGGCCAGTATGTTTCCAAAGGCCTGGCAACTTTCAGCGGCGCAGAACGTCGCATGCAGTTCAAAGGCAGTTTTAACGGAGCTGATATCTACGATGATTATGCGCACCATCCGGATGAGCTTCGGGCTACCATTGAGGCGGTACGGACCATGGAGTACAGCCGGATTGTGATTGCGTTCCAGCCTCATACATATACCCGGACCAAGACACTGTTTGAGGAATTTATCCGGGAGCTTAAGCTTGCGGATCATGTGGTCCTGGCGGAGATCTATGCGGCAAGAGAACGAAATACCGCTGGAATCTCCTCACGGGATATTGCCCAGAGAGTTCCTGGCAGTATTTATTGTGAGACCTTGCCGGAGGTTACGGAGTATCTGCGTGGTATTGCAAAGCCGGGAGACGTGATCCTGACGGTGGGTGCTGGAGATATCTTCCGGGCGGGAGAAGCATTACTTAAATAATACTGTTGGAGAGAACTATGAGAATACCGGTGGTGCTGTCTATTCAAGGACGGCAATCATATATGGAACAGGAACCGGAAACCATCGAGCTGGTTACCGATGGTTTTCTGGAATACCGCAACGGCGGTTGGGAATTGGAATATGAGGAAACCGAACTTACTGGCCTTCAGGGAGCAACCACAAATTTTCGTGTGGAACAGGGGAGTGTGACCTTGACCAGGTCCGGTACACTACATTCGCAGATGGTGTTCCGTGAAGGGGTAAAGCATGAATCCCTGTATCAGATGGAGTTTGGTGCGCTGATGATCGGCGTTTGTGCTACCCGTGTGTGGGCGCAGATTGGTCCCGAGGGCGGCATTATTGATCTGGTGTATGACATTGAGATCGAGCAAAGCACCTCCGGTCAGAT
Source organism: Oscillospiraceae bacterium (assembly GCA_017624645.1). Lineage (GTDB taxonomy): Bacteria > Bacillota > Clostridia > Oscillospirales > Oscillospiraceae > Faecousia. The sequence continues at coordinate 6,650 of JAGAMQ010000021.1, read as the reverse complement.
CGACTATCATCTTATCATTCAACCGAAATAAAAAATTGCGTGTTGCCCATCACATGGCAACACGCAATTTTTATTAGTCGGGTAATGCTCCGCCGGAATCACCGGTGATGCCACCGCCACTGCCGGCAATGCCCTGATTTACAGAATCTCCGGAAGGAGCTTGGGCTGCAGAATCGATCTTGCAGATCACAGCATCCCGCTTCTTATAGGTGGACTCTGCTTCCAGTTCCTTGGTGATCAGTTCCTTGGTCTGCTTGTTGTACTTGCACCGGTAGGTCTTGACCTTGTATCCGGTGTAGGGTGTGGTGATATAGTCACCGTCTTTGTAGCCTTCCTTGTTATCGGCTGCCATGGTTTTGTAGGTGGTGGAATAACGACTGGTGCTCAAGACCTCGTACTCCATTTCCACATAATAATCCTTGCTGTCGATACCCTTGAGAGTGACGGTGGTGTTTCCACCGTCAGAATATGCCTCGATTCTAATGGGGGAATCGGTGTTGTTGCGGAATTCAAAATCAATGGAACCCCAGCTGACAGTAGCGTCCAGTCCCAAGGGAACATAAGAGGATGCAAAGGAATGATTGATCCGGTATACGATCTCCAGGTCTGCAAGGAGTACGCAATTGTACAGGGTGGAGGAGACCTGACAGATACCGCCGCCGATCACATCTACAGTTTGCCCGTCTGCGTAGGCATTGGCAGGCTTGTAGCCTTTTTCGGCAGTACGCTGTCCCAGAGTGTCGTTGTAGGAGAAGGTCTGCCCCGGATTCAGTATCAGTCCGTTGATTGCTTCGCAAGCCAGTCGGAGGTTTACATCCCGGGTGTTCTTACGGCTGGTGTTTTCTGCGGTGTAAGTGGACAGAGTGTCCCGGAACAGGGAAGCGGTAAATGCCTCTTTGTTGATTTCCGGGGGGATTACCTTAAAGGGAATGGTGACTTTTTCTCCGTAGGCGGTGCTTTCCACAGCTTTCTTTGCTTCTGCCAGGTCAAAGCCGTAGCCGTTGATCCCATCGAGAATGTTGTAGGTCTTTTCTTCCAAATGTGCGTCTACAGGTGCAATGTAGTGCTCCTTATGGATTCCTTCCAAATCCACGGGGTCCGGGGCAATGATCTCGCACTCTCCGTCGACAGTAAAGGTAAATGCACTGTAGGCGTCTGTTACCTGTTGGTACAATGCATCCAGATTCAAACCGTATTCCGGAATTCCCAGCTGGATCACAAGAGCCTGATCTGCCTTTCCGGCAGCAATATCCTCTGCAGAGGGTTTGGTTCCGGTAATTTCATAAGTGCTTTGTGTCAGGGTGCTGCTGTAAAATTCCCCAAGCTGTGCCAGATAGCTGCGGATAGAATTCTCATCCAACGTCATATAGGGTTCCAGGTCCACCCGATAACCCTCTGTGGCAGCGATCTGCTGTTCCTTATGGCGTCGTGTGGAGGTTCCGGTGTGACCGTACCGGCAGGCTGCCCGCACAGCGCCTTTGATATCCAATTCTCCGCCGGAACAGCGAGCAGGGATCGTAACCTCGTGGTCAAGGACTTTTACCACCATGTCATTGGTGGCGTATCCGTTGCCCACGGACTTTTCCACGGCCTCAATGGCCTGTGCTTTCACCATACCGCCCACATCGACACCGGCTACACTGACGTTGCTTAGGATCGGCGTGGTGCTTTCTTTTTGCAGGTACATACAGCCTGCCAGCACCGCAACAGCAAGTGCGATCACCACAGCACAAATGGTGATAATGATGGCGGCCTTGCCTGCAGTCTTCTTTTCTTTCTTTGGGGAACCCCCTGCGAGGGATTGGAAAGCCTGATCCAATTCTTTGTCCTCGCTGATATATTTGCCCTTCTTTTTTGTCATGGAGCGAATCTCCTCCTTTCGGGTCGACAATCATTTTAGCATATTGCTCACATAAAAGCAAGTTACAGACATTTACAGAAGTGGTCTACAAATACCTTGGACTGCTTCAGGCTGTCCACGCCGGTGGCAAGGCGAAGCCGCAGCGTCGGTTGCTTTGCAGAAGCAACAAACTGAATTCTGTTCTTGTACTCGGGCAATGCGCAAATCTTGCTGATGGCCTCCAGATTTAGTGTGTGCATGGTAAACAGGACATCTCCCGCCTTTTGACGGATGTCTGTGATTCCTGTTTTTTGTGCAGTTGCACGAAGCAGGGCGATGCCAATGAGATTTAAAACGCCCTTTGGCGGATCGCCGTAGCGGTCAATGATCTCATCCAGCAGATCGTCTGCATCTTCCTGTCCGCGGATGGCTGCCATCCGTCGGTACAGATCCATGCGTTCTTCTCCCCGAACAACATATTCCTTGTCTACATTTGCCGTCACATTCAGGTCAGCAGTGCAGTCTGGCTCCTTGGGCTTTTCCCCCCGCTCTTCCAACACGGCTTCGTCCAGAAGCTTCAGATACATGTCGTAACCCACGGACATCATGTGACCGGATTGCTCTGCTCCAAGCAGGTTACCGGCACCGCGGATCTCAAGGTCACGCATGGCAATCTTGAAGCCGGAACCAAATTCTGCAAAATCACGGATAGCGGCCAGACGCTTTTCAGCGACCTCCGACAAAACCTTGTCAGGACGATAGGTGAAGTAGGCATAGGCGTGGCGGGTGGAACGGCCTACCCGGCCCCGAAGCTGATGCAGCTGACTCAGACCGAAACGGTCGGCGTTTTCGATGATGAGGGTGTTTGCGTTGGGAATATCCAGACCGGTTTCTATGATGGTGGTACATACTAGAACCTGAATTTCACCGTCGGCCATGGCGTGCATTGTTTCGCCAAGAGCATCCTCACCCATTTTGCCGTGGGCAACTGCCACCTGCAAACCGGGGATCCGTTTTTTAAGGGCAGAAGCACATTGCTCGATGGTTTCTACCCGGTTGTGCAGATAGTATACCTGTCCACCCCGTTCGATCTCTCTGCGGATAGCATCATCCAGGATGCTGTTATTATGCTCCATCACAAAGGTTTGTACCGGATACCTGTCTGCGGGAGGTTCTTCAATGGTGGACATATCCCGGATTCCGGACAGTGCCATGTTTAAGGTCCGGGGGATGGGGGTAGCAGAGAGGGTCAGAACATCCACTCCCTTAGAAAGCTCCTTGAGACGCTCCTTGTGGCTGACGCCAAATCGCTGCTCTTCATCGACCACCAATAGTCCAAGATCCTTAAAGCTAACGGATTTTTGCAGCAGCTTATGGGTGCCCACAACGATATCCACCAGACCGGAGGCGGTATCTTGTACCGTTTTCTTTTGCTGTTTTGGGGTGCGGAATCTGCTCAGTACATCGATGTTCACGGGGAATCCGCGGAAACGGGACAGGATGGTTTGATAGTGTTGTTGGGCAAGAACTGTGGTAGGGACGAGGATCGCTACCTGCTTTCCGTCCATGACGGCTTTCATAACAGCGCGTAAAGCCACTTCGGTTTTACCGAAGCCTACGTCGCCGCACAGAAGTCTATCCATGGGGGTGGGGGTCTCCATGTCACCTTTGATCTCTGCGATACAGCGCAGCTGGTCATCGGTTTCCGGGTAGGGGAAATTGTCCTCAAATTCCCTTTGCCACGGAGAATCTGCGGCAAAGGCAAAACCCTCCTGGCGTTTCCGTGCTGCATACAGCTGGATCAGCTCACCTGCCATATCTTTGGCGGCTTTTCTCGCCTTTGCCTTTGTTTTCTGCCATGTATCTGTTCCGATCTTATTCAGCCGTACATTGGCGTCTTCACCGCCTCCGCCGATATACTTGCTTACAAGATCCAGCTGAGTCGCAGGGACAAATAAGGTGTCTGTGCCCTGGTAGGCGATTTTCAGATAATCCTTTACGGCCCCGTCGATCTTGATTTGCTCCATGGCCACAAAGCGGCCAATGCCGTAGTTTTCGTGAACGATCAGATCTCCGGGGGAAAGATCTGTAAAGGAATTAAGCTTTTGGCGGTTGGTAGCCGCCTTTTTTGTTTTCTTTTTAGGTGCAGCCTTGGCAATCAACTGTCCCTCTGTCAGAACGGCAAGCTTTGCGGTGGGATACTCCATTCCAAAGGGAAGAGAGCCTTCCGTCAGCAGGATCTGACCGGGATGGGGCATAGTGGTCAGGGGGATGCATTGCAGGGCACCAATTCCTTTGGCACCCAGCATTTCCTGAAGAAGTTCCGCCCGCCTGCGCGTTCCGCACAGAACCAAAGTGGAATAGTCCATTTTTTGATAATGGGCAAGATCGCTGGCTGCGGTTTCCAGGCTTCCTCCGTAGCTGGGAAGCTGCTTGGCAATCATGGGAAGCAGATGCTTCGGTGGTTGCTCTTCGGGGTAGGTGGTAACACCGAAGGTGTCCATATATACGGTGGTATGATTTTGCAGATGCTGGCAGAAATCCTCCCATTGACATACATAGTCGCACAGTTCACCGGAAACCAGTCCGGATTGCAGCAGACTGTCCAGCTGCAGTCCGGTTTCCTCTACTTTGCTTTTAGCGGCCCGGCGCAGATTGCTTTGTTCGCACAGAACAATCACGGCATCCTTGGGAATATAGTCCATTGCAGTGGCATTTTCCGGATAGATGAGCGCCATGTACCGGTCAGAGGCAGGGTTGGAAATATTGTTTTGATATTTTGAAATATCCTTTTCCAGAGTGGCGATCAAAGCTTCGTTTGGTGCCTTTCTTCTACGCTGCCGAGCGATCAAGGAAGAAATGTCGCTGCACAGTCCCTCAATTCCCTTGGGATGAAGGGTGGGTTGGGTTTCTGCCACGGGCAGAACGGTGACTTCATCCACATTTTCCGTTCTTCGCTGGGTATCGGGATCAAAATATCCCATGGTGTCCAGCTCGTCACCGAAAAACTCCGCCCGGAAAGGGGCGTCTTCCCCGGGGGAATACACATCCAGAATCCCTCCGCGCAGTGCAAATTGACCGGGACCTTCCACCATAGCGCATCTTGTGTAGCCCGCACCTGTCAGCTTGGACAGCAGATCCTCCAAGACGTAGCATTGACCCACAGACAGGCAGAATGTAGCGTCCAAAAGAACGGAGGAAGGCATGGTCCGTTGACACAGAGCCTCCCAGGACAGGATCTGAAGCCGGTTTTTTCCGGTGGCAAGATCGTACAGTTGCCGCAGTCGCTTCTGTTCCCACCCTCTGGAAACCACAGCAGCATCGTATAGGGTGAGATCCCGGGAAGGGAGGATCGGCGCAGTTGTCCCCATAAAGGCGTTCAGCTCTTCCTGAAGGCGTTTGGCTGATAAATGATCCTGACAGACGATTACCAATGTCTTATCAGTATCCCTGTGCAGTGCAGAAAGAATGTGACTTCGGTTGATCAGACCGATCCCGGTGACAGCTGCCGATTCCTGCTGCTGCAGTGCTTTGACAAGGGTGTTGTATTCCGGAATGTTGCGCAGTACAGCAAGTAATTTCTCCATGGGTCACATGCTCCTTTCGTTTTTCTTCCACGCAATAACGCGGAAAGGGAGTTTGCCCCTTTCCGTGTTTATCGTTACAATATTATATTTTAGTCAGCTTTCAACCCATTATACCGATTGGCGCTTTGTGGGACGCCGTTTTCCACGATGCACAGAGCGGCTTCGGCAGATGCCTTCAGTGCACCGGACAAAGCCTTTTCTTCTTGGGTTGAGAAACCGGACAGGACCCAGTCCGCCAGATCCTGCTGCTCATGGGGCTTTGCTCCCACACCGATCTTTACCCGGGGAAAGTCCTGACTGCCCAGTTCCTGAATAATGGACTTGATGCCGTTGTGGCCACCGGCGGAGCCGTCCCCACGGACCCGAAGTCTGCCGGGGGGAAGGGAAATATCATCAAACATGACGATGATCCGCTGGGGCGGAATGTTATAATAGGCAGACATCTGCAACACAGACCGGCCGGAAAGATTCATAAAGGTTTGGGGCTTCAGAAGAAACAGCTTGCGTCCATGATAGGCAATCTGTCCGTAAAGTCCCTGAAACTTACCCTTATCGATCTTACATCCTAACTGATCCGCAAGGAGGTCGATGGCACGGAAACCGCAATTATGACGGGTGTGCTCATACTGCTTCCCAGGATTGCCCAAGCCGACGATGAGCCAGTTCTCGCTGTTTCGCCGAAACACGGATCAGAACAGGTCGGCGATGGAAGTGCCGCCGTGAATGTGTGCAATGGCCCGGGCGAAAATGGGAGCGACGTCCAGCTGCTTGATCTTCTTACAGGGGCAATCCTCAGAGAAGGGAATAGTGTTATGGACCACAAGCTCCTTGATGGCGCTGGCTTCGATCCGATCAAAAGCAGGACCGGACAGAACACCGTGGGTAGCACAGGCGTAGACTTCCTTGGCTCCGCCGATTTCCACCAAAGCGTTGGCGGCGTTGCACAGAGAGCCGGCGGTGTCCACCATGTCGTCAAACAGGATGCAGGTCTTGCCCTTGACATCGCCGATGACATTCATTACCTCGCAGACATTGGCCTTCTGACGGCGCTTGTCAACGATGGCAAGACCCATATGGACCTTGGCTGCAAAAGCCCGGGCACGGGCAACAGAACCAACATCCGGGGAGACAACCACGAAATCGTCATGATTGTACTCGGTTTCGGGGAACTTGTCCAGATAGTACTGTACGAAGGTGGGGTTGCCCAGCAGATGATCCACAGG
>JAGAMQ010000020.1 GCA_017624645.1 Oscillospiraceae bacterium | reverse complement strand
TGGGTTTATATATGTTATAATAGCAAAAATAACGGAAACAAACCTATAACCGATCCCGAATGACCGCTATACACACATATTTTTCGGTGTCCGCCTTGCGGTGAGGTATATCCAATCCCTTTGCGGTGTAAGTCCGTTGGTTCCGTTGGAGCTGATTAAAGAGATAGCTGAGTCATTGCAGGATAACCCATCGGACGTATCGGTTCGGTGGGTATTTTTTAGGAGTGGTGTAATGCTTGATATTTTTACTGTAGCCTTCTTCGGCCACAGAGAAATTGACAATCCGTTCAAGATTGAGGAACGATTGGAAGAGGAAATCTACCGATTGCTTGGTGAAAAGGAATACGTGGATTTTCTTGTTGGGCGTGACGGTGAATTTGATCAATTTGCATCGTCAGCGGTGCTGCGGGTTCGCAAACGGTATAGGGATGATAACAGCTCCCTCATTTTAGTATTGCCTTATCCGAAAGCAGATTATCTCAACAACGTGGAGTATTATGAGGAATACTATTCTGAAATCGAAATATCGCACGCCGCATCGGTGGTACACCCGAAAGCCGCTATCCAAATTCGCAACCGGGAAATGGTTGATAGAGCCGATTTGATTATTTGCTACATCGAACACGAAAAAGGCGGAGCTTGGCAAAGCGTACAGTATGCCCTAAAACAAAACAAGAACGTAATTAACCTTGCCGAAGATATAGAAAAATAAACCATATAAGCAAATCAACAAGCGAGCAGAGATAAGATGCGTTTTCCGCTATCTCTGCTCCTTTAATTTCCGAAAGTTTGTGAAATCATCAAAACACGTAGAAATTTGAAAGAATTTATGATATAATATAGTTTACGAAATTATACCCACGCACAAATGCGTTGGAAAGAAGGTGATGTAGTGCTTAAAATCGCTATATGTGACGATGAAAAAGAGTTCCGAGATTCGGCTGAACGTATGCTGAAACTTTATATGGAAGAAAAGGCTGTGCCGTACCAGGCGGATGTTTTCAACGTTCCGTCAGAGCTTGTTGACATGACCGAGAAAGGCACGATATACGACATTTATCTGCTGGATATCTATATGCCCGGTGTTACGGGTATGAGTATCGCCACGGAGCTTCGTAACCGTGATATAAAAAGCCCTATTATTTTTCTTACCTCCTCCACCGATCACGCTCTGGAAGCCTTCGGTGTGGATGCTACCCACTATCTGCTCAAGCCCTATACAAAAGATAGTTTTTATGTGGGTATGGATAAAGCGATGCAGAGCATTGCTTCCCACAAGAACGATAGCGTGATTTTGAAAGTAGATAATGATTACCGGAGCATCCTGGTATCTAAATTGATATACTGCGAAGCAGAGGACAAATATCAGCGCTTATATTTGGAGAACGGAGAAAGACTGCTTGTCCGCATTAGCGGCACGGAGCTTTATAAACTGCTTTCGGAATTTGACTCCATTTATCACTGCGGCAGAGCGCATATTATCAATCTGAACCATATTAGCCGTGTTACACCCGACGGTGCAGTGTTCAAAAACGATATGCAGCTGAACCTACCCCATACGGTGCTGGCAGGTTTGCGCTCGGCATTCTTTGATTATTTTAATTAGGAGGTGGGATGAATGCAACAAATTCTGTTTTTAATACTTACCGTGCTGTCCCACATTGGAGCCTCTTTGTTTTTTGCCAAGCCCCGTTTTAATAAGATCATAACAGTGGCAATTTGGCTTGTTTACGGCGTTGTCTTTTTGGTGCTGCCGCCGGAAATACCACCTTTGAACTACTTTGTTTCCTTTGTGCTACATTTGGTGCTATTCTTCATCACTACCACAGACCGCACGGTGGAAAAGGGATTTCTGTTTTTCAGCTACGCCGCAACATACACCTGTTTCAGTACACTGTTTAATATGTTGGATAACACCGTAGACAGTATGGTATCAAAGCTCGTAATCGCCGTTATTCTTATGGCAATTATGCAGTATATTTTGTATCGGTTGTTGTTGCCGTCTTTCAAAAAGGTGGCAATGTATATTCGGGAAGGTTGGGGCAAGTTCTACGCAGTAGTTTTAAGCTTTTGGGCACTGATCGTTGGGCAGTCCTTGTTTACTATGATGCAGCCAATGAGCAGTGAAGAAAGTATTATCTTTTTGCTTACGATGCTTGCTTTCTGCGTTACCTATATTTCTATCTTCAACGGTATGAAAAACATCGTGGAGTTATCCCGTGAAAAGCAAAAGTCATTACATACCGAGCTGTTGCAGGCACAGGTGGATGCGCAAGCGATGGAAGCCGAGAGAGTGCGCCAAAATCGCCACGATATGCGTTTTCATTATCAAGCGCTTATGGCTTTGGCAAAGGCCGGAGAAACCGATAAAATCATTGACTATTTGAAAACACGAAGCGAAATCCTTGAAGCGACGACCACCGGACGCTTCTGCGAAAATGAAACCATTAACAACATTTTGAAGGTCTTTTATCAAAAGGCCACAGCGCAGAATATCACGATGGAAATTCGTGCGGCGGCAAAGCCGGATATTTCTGTGCCGTCCCCGACACTTGTAACTATTGTTGCGAACATTTTGGAAAACGCCCTTCACGGTGCCATAGAAGCACACGCGGAAAAGCCACGCATTACCGTTTCTATCAAGCACAAGGCAGGTCGCTTGGTGATCTCTTGTGAGAACACCTGCACCCCGTCCCTCAATTTTGAGGAAATGCCGGAATACTTACAAGGCATCGGCATACATAGTGTTATGTCGTCGGCTGAAAAGCATAACGGCTCCTGCCGTTTTTCTGCCGCTGACGGCGTGTTCAGTTGTATCGTAATTATGGATGAATAATGAAATAGTGAGTCCCAAAAATCCCTGTCGATTGACAGGGATTTTTGTCGTTTTTGGGGTCAAACATCAACTTCACGACAAAAAAAGGGTAATTCACGACGTTTTTCTGCTTTTTGAGTTTGTAGATGATATGATTATGTTGGTAAAAAAAGGATAAGGGGTATTTTTTCTATGGATATGAAACAGCATAAAGAATATATAACTCCGCCCACCGAACAAACCATATCCCGTTTTGATCATTGTCCTTGCTTCCAAGGACGGAGAAGTCTGCTTGCCATAGAGCCGATTTGTTGGTTCTGCAAGTATGCAGGCTTCGATCTGAAAAGCGACAAGCTCCCGGAATCCGGAATTTGTTACTATCCTAAGGAGTAATGAGTCCCAATGGTATGAGCCCGCTATTTGATAGATTTCGTACAAAGGGTATCTTTTTTGCTGATGTGCTTTGTTCCTGATGTACGGTGTAGCAAAGCATTCCCTTACGATATTGGACACTATTTACGAATATACGTAAATTCTGTTGTGGCTATTGTGTTTTTTGCGTTTTATGATATAATAAACTACGTATTATTTTACTTATCATTCGTATGTGTGACAGGCATAGGCCTTGTGAATATCCTGAAAAGGATTGGCAGAAAGAACCGGTATTGAAAAAGAGGACGATATGCGATATTTACGACTGGTGACAATTTTGATATTTGTGGCAGCCTGCGCTCTGCTGTGCTGGACTCTTTACAGTATATCTTTGCGGGATACGGCTGTGCCCAAAATTATGGATTCTGTAGGGCAGTTGCATTTGTCGGTGTCTGATGATGCCGGCGCACTGATGCAAGGGCTGACCGCAACGGACGATCGGGATGGCGATTTGACAGATAGGATTTTGGTAGAGCGGGTATCCCGTTTCTCTCAACCGGGCGTGTGTCAAGTCAGCTATGTTGTGTTTGACAACAGCAACAATTTTTGCCGCTATCAGCGTACGGTCGTCTATGACGACTATGAATCCCCCAGACTACAGCTGGAACAGCCGCTTATGTACCGCATGGGCGAACAGATTGCCATTATGGACCGGATCCGGCTTCATGACTGTTTGGACGGAGACATTACCTATAAGCTGAAGCTGGAGTCCTCCAACGTTCCGGCTGATACAACCGGCGTTTATGAAATCGAGCTATATGCTACCAATAACTACGGAGATGATATTTATGCCAAGATCCCCCTGAATATCGGTGTGTATTCCGCAGATGCGCCGCAGATTTTACTGAAGCAGTATTTGGCATATGCGAAAGTCGGTGAGGATTTTGCGCCTCTTGCCTATGTAGAATCCGTGGAGGACAGAGCCGGAACACCGATTCCTGTGGATCAGGTCAAGGTTATCAGTCAGGTGGATCTGTCAAAACCCGGCGGCGGTCAAATCTGTTTTGAGGTTACCGATCAACGGGGTGTTACAGGGATTACATATCTGACAGTGATCGTAGAGGAATCATAATGAAAAACAAGAAGTTTATTCACATAGATGAGATCCATATACCCATCATCCTACTGGATATTTTAAAAAACGGGTGGCTTGCGATTCTTGCGGTGATTGCGGTATGCATTGGCGTTTTTGCCTATAGCAATTCTCAGCACCAGCCCGTCTACACAACAGAAGCTACTTTTGTTGTCTCCCCCCGGAGCAACGGGTCTTATGTAGGTTTTTATTCTTCTCTGTCCACTGCCAACGAAATGGCCAGTGTGTTCCAGGAAGTATTCTCCAGCGATGTGCTGAAGCGCCTGATTCAGGAGGATCTGCAGAAACCGGGGCTGTCCTTTAACGTTACTGCCTCTGTGGCGGAGGGGACCAATATTCTAAGCGTAAAGGTCCAATCCGATTCCCCGGAGAACGCCCACGAGGTTATCCAGGCGGTGCTGAAAAATTACCGGCGGGTTTCCGGGTATCTGTTTGGCAGTGTTGTACTGGACACTCTAAAAAAACCTCAGATATCGGTTACGCCGTCCAACCCGTTTAATACGAAGAAGTTTATGGTTTTGGGCGCTGGTGCGGCAGTGCTAATAATGGTGGCGTTGATCGCATTGCTTTCTGTTTTGCGACCCACCGCCAAAACCTTATCCAGTGCTAAACGAGGGATGGAAGAACAGCCCTTGAGTGTTCTGCAAAAAGAAAAAATGTTCCAGTTGTTCCGCAAGCAGCAGAAGCGGCCGCTTCTGATCACCGATACCAGGACCAGTTTCCGGTACACCGAATCGTTGCTGCAACTGGCACACAAGGTGCGCCATAAAATGAAAAAAGGCGGTATGAAAGTTTTGCTGGTTACCAGCGTCGCAGAAAACGAAGGAAAATCTACCGTTTCTGCCAACCTTGCTTTGGCGTTGGCAAGGCATGGGTGCAAGGTTGCATATGTGGATATGGACCTGCGGAAACCAGCGGTACATAAAATTTTCAGCCAACTCCCCAGAGAGAATCTGAAGACTTGCCTGAAAGAGGGGGCACCTGCCTCTTGGGACACGCCCAAACGGTTGCACATTCTGTCGTGTAATCAACCCACCCCTGCACCAGACAAGCTTCTGCACAGTGAAGAACTGGTCAAATTGCTCAACACATTGCGGGAAAAGATGGATTTTGTGATACTGGACAGTTCTCCTTATACCGCTACTGCAGACACCGGTATGCTGCTGAAGCATGCAGATTGCTGTGTTATGATTATGCGACAGGATTGGGTTTCCTTACGTGTTTGCCGGGACGTGGCGGACGATCTGGGAGGGGGTAAGGCTAAATACTTGGGGTATGTGATTAACCATTATCTGGACAACGGTACCGCACAAACATTCAACAGCCGTTACGAGAAGTACGGCTACTACGGGAAATCCCGGCTCGAGTAATCGAATCCGAATTTTAAACTGCGACAAAGGAGGGCAATCATGCACAAGGACATAGAACAACAGGAAGCTGAAACGATAGAGATCGATCTTGCGCGCGTTCTACAAATTACATTACAAATTGTAAAACGGCTGTGGTTTTTCATGCTGTTGGTGATTGCTTTTTTTGCCGCAGCGGTGGTGTTTATACAACAAAAAAGCTACACACCCAGCTACAAAGCTTACTGCACATTTTCTGTTCATGTCGTTAATAAAGCAACTCTTAGCGACACCAACTCCCTCTATGCAGTGTATTACGACCAGGATTTGGCAGAGCAACTGGATGCCACCTTTTCTTATCTGGTGAACAGTGATTTTCTCTCAGACGATATCAAAGAATATCTGGGAGGAAAAACCGTTGACGGCAATATTCACGCCAACAGCATTGAGGGCTCCAACATTTTTGTGCTTTCTGCAACCAGCAGCACGCCGGAAAAGGCCGGCGCACTGTTGGAAGCACTGATGGCGGTATATTACGATGCAGCCCGATATGTGGTTGGCGACATGGAAACCGAGGTGATCGAAGGCCCGGTGGTTTCCAAAACGCCCTATAATACACCCAATCCCACCAAGGGCATAGCCATCGGCACAGTCATCGGTCTGATGCTCAGTTTGGGCATGATCGTGCTGTATGCCCTGCTTAAGCGGACAGTCTTTGAACCAGCAGATTTGGAAATGCATTTAAATATGCAGTGCTTTGGCGTGGTGCCGCTTTTGCAGGCTAAGCGTTCTCTGAGCAACTATCCTCCCACTGCAAGCACAACCCATGAGCAGGGAGTTTTTCGTGAGAGCATCCGGGGCATAGCCCGGAAAATGGAAAATGCCATGGAGCGCCGGAACGCAAAGGTGATTTTGGTTACCAGCACCGCCGCCGGTGAGGGCAAAAGCGTGCTGAGTCAGCATTTGGCGGAAGGCTTTGCTTATTGGGGTAAAAAAGTGGTATTGCTGGACGGCGACCTTCGGAAGCCAACTCTGTATCGCCGTTTTGGATTCAAACAGGAAATAATGTCCTTGGAGGCCGTACTGTCCGGTGATGCATCCTTGGATACTGTGCTCCGTCAGGAACAGGATGGCAAGTTGACGCTGGCGCTGAATTCCACGCCTGTGAAAAATCCCACGGTGCTCATTGATTCGGCCGCCATGAAAGAGTTGATTGCATCCTTTGCTGCCCAGGCGGATATTGTGATTGTTGATACACCGCCTTGCGACCAGCTTTCGGATGTTTCCTTGTACCAGCAATATGCAGATGGGATCCTATATGTGGTCCAGCAGGACCGGATACCCATTCGCCAGATCGTGGAAGCAGCAGAAAGCCTGCATAATTCCGAAAACAAATTACTGGGCTATGTGCTCAACGGCGCACAACAGATGCCCCAGGGCTACGGCAAGTACGGCTATGGTATATACAGCTACGGTAAGTACGGCGGATACGGTAAGTACGGCTATGGCAAGTACGGCCATTACAGTAGTTACGGCGAATCCGAGCAACCAGCTAAAATATCAGAAAGATAAATGGGGACAGACTCTATGATCAAAAGGCTGATTCAGAAAATTAAAGACGGAACAGCCTTACAGATCCTACAGGAGCTGCGCTGGATCAGCAGATACAGCCGCCGATACCTATGGGCAATCGGCTGGTATATCCTGTTGGGAATTTTGGGCACGGTCATCAGCATTGCCGCCAGTGTGATCAGCAAGGATATCATTGATATCGTAACCGGTTACCGAATGGGCTATGCGGTGCAGGCAGGCGTGATCTATGTTGTCATGCAGTTGACCACCATCGGGCTGAAGGCTGCCGTCGCAAGAATTTCGGTGCGGGTGCAGTTGCGGGTAAGTCAGGAGCTGCGGGCGGATATCTTTCGGAAAATTTTGTGCGCACAATGGGAGCCGTTGTCTGCGTATCATTCCGGAGATCTGCTGAGCCGCTGCAGCCGGGATACGGATACAGTGGCAGGAAGCATTATCAGCTGGGTGCCATCGCTGACTGTCAACTCGCTGCAGTTTGTGGGCACATTCCTGGTGCTTTTCTGGTTTGACAGAACTTTGGCGCTGCTGGCATTGGCTAGTGCGCCGGTGACATTGCTGCTGTCCGTTTTTTTGGTAAAGCGGATACGCAAGCATAGCCAGCAATTGCGCCAGATTGGTTCCGAAACCACAGCCTTCCACGCGGAGACCTTTCGCAATATCCAGTTTATCAAAGCCTTCCACGCCATTGATGCATATTGCGGTAAATTGACAAATATTCAGCAAAAGCACAAAGAAGCTACCCTGGAACACAATCGGTTTTCTGTGCTAACCTCCTCTATTTTGTCCTTGGTGGGCATGGTGGTGGGCGGCGTGTGCTGTTTGTGGAGTGCATACCGCTTGTGGGGAAATCATATTACTTTTGGCGAAATGACCTTGTTTTTGCAGATGTCCGGCAGTTTATCCGGTGCGTTTGGCGCATTGGTATCCCTTGTGCCTGCTGCCATCACCGCTGCTACTGCCGCCGGCAGGATTATGGAGATCACCCGGCTGCCTGCGGAAGAAATCCACAGCAAAGAGCAGGTCGACCATCTCCTACAAACCGGTAGCGGCATAGGGATTCGGGTGGAGGATGTGTGTTTTGCCTACCGGTCCGGCAAGGAAGTTTTTCAAAATGTTGTTTTTCAGGCAGAACCGGGAGAGGTTGTGGCGCTTGTGGGGCCCTCCGGTGGAGGAAAGACCACATTGCTGCGGCTGATGCTGGGAATGATGCCAGTGCAAGCGGGCAGCATACAACTGTGTGGCGGAGAGCCGGAGCTTAAGCTGTGTGCATCTGCTTCTACCCGCGCCCTGTTTTCGTATGTGCCCCAGGACAACACCCTGTTTTCCGGCACAATCGCAGAAAATTTGAGAATCACAAATCCCAATGCTACAAATGATATGCTGAGGGATGCGCTGAGAATGGCTTGTGCCGATGAATTTGTCAGTGCGCTGCCTGACGGATTGGACAGCCGGGTGGGAGAGAGTGGAGATGGATTGTCTAAGGGACAGATTCAGCGGATATGTATTGCCCGGGCGCTTTTGTCCGATGCGCCGGTATTGCTGCTGGATGAAGCAACCAGCGCACTGGATGTGAAAACGGAGCGTACACTTTTGGAAAATATCCAACATTTCCGGAAAGGTCGTACCTGTATAGTAACTACCCACAGACCTTCTGTTTTGTCCATTTGTCAGCGTGCCTATCTGATTCAAAATCAGGCAGTGACCCAAGTGGAGGAAGGGAAACTGCGGCAAATGATGGAAGAATTTTAAGGAAAGGGGATATGGGTATGATGGATGCGCACTACCGGGGTCGAGAAGGCTTTGTGCATCGCCGGGTTGCGGGTACTGATGTTTTAATATCTGTCGGTGCCAATGTGGCCAACTTTAACGGCTATATCACACTCAATCCCACAGCCTCTTTTCTTTGGGATGTTTTGGCACAGCCCCGAACCGTTGGTGAACTGACAGTCCTGCTGACAGAGGAATTTGATGTATCACCAGAAATCGCCCGCAAGGATGTAACACTATTTCTGGAGATGCTCCAGCGCAATGCTATGGTGACTGTTTATGAAGATGCTTGATGTTATGCCTGCCCGGCATCCGGTCAATGCCACTTTGGAGCTGACCCTGAGGTGTAACCTGAAGTGTAAAATGTGCATGTTTCGTCACAGCGACCGGGAGAATGTCTGTCTTGCCGCAGAGGAACTGACTTCTGCCCAGTGGGCGGATATGGCGCAGCAGCTTTTCGATGCGGGCACATTGAACATATTAATCACTGGTGGCGAGCCGCTACTGCGCAAGGACTTTTGCGAAATTTACAGCAGTATTTACCGTCTCGGCTTTCTTGTGACCTTGTACACAAATGCCACACTGGTGACGCAGGAGATTTTGCAGACGCTGCGCAAATACCCGCCTCACCGAATCGGCATCACCCTCTACGGTGCGTCCAATGAAACCTATCAGACACTGTGCGGCTGTGCGGACGGCTTTGACCGTGCCTTGGCCGGTGCCAAAGCGTTGGCGACGTTGCCCTCGGTTTTGGAGTTCCGCACCACGCTGGTGCAGGATAATCATCAGGATATGGACGCCATTGCCCGACTGGTTGAAAAAGAGTTTGGGCTGCCGATGACCCACGCAAACACGGTCTTTCAAAGTGTTCGTGGAGGCTGTATGAATGTTGCAGATTGCCGCTTAACACCGGAACAAACGGTGGATATGACGTTAACGCGGACCATCAGACGGGTTCGGCAGTTGTTGCCTCCGGAGCGGCGGGAGCAGGTGCAGCTACGCCTTGCCGATCCTCAACCGGAATGCACTGCCCAGGATCCGAAATATACCTTGTTAGGCTGTAACGGAGGTATGAATAATGTGACCGTTACTTGGGACGGCAAGCTTTTGGGCTGCCAGTTGCTTGGTAACTTTTCTACCGATGCGGTGAAGCTGGGCTTTGCCAAAGCCTGGGAGGAATGGCCCTACACCGTCCGTTTGCCCCAAGTCGATCCCCAATGCTCCGCCTGTCCGCAGCTGTCCTTGTGCCAGATCTGCCCCGGCGTCCGTATGGCAGAGTGTGGAAATCTGCAGGATCGGCCTGAATACATATGTCAAATTACCAAACAGTTAGTATCCCGAAAAGGAGAGGACCTTTTATGAAGCGTACCTATAACAGCCCGGAAATGCACTGGGTCCCTGTCTGCAGCAACAGCGCTGTGGCGGATGTGTGCTGGGCGTATGCCAATAATGTCAAGCCATTTTACTACAACACATACGGCAAAGGCTACGCGGAGCTCTATGCAATGGGCGGCAACTGTGATAAAAATGTGTTTTTTGAGATCCGGTATTATCCCGAGGATCTGTCAGCAGAGGAAAAAGCCATTGCCGATGCGGATATGCAGAAGGTGATTGCCCGAGTCACTGCAGAAATGCCCCAAAAACCCTCTAACTATAAGGGTTCAGGCTTTTCCCCCGATGTTGATCCCAGTTGGAGCTGATATGAACATGCTGTGTCAATTTGGACCGATAACGGTCTTGTTTCAAGAAATGCCCACCTCGCCCCTGTGGCCTTTTTGGCGCTGGAAACTAGATCCCTTCAGAATTGCGAACGATGCACCCGATGTGGTAGTAAACTACAGCGACCAGCCAATTCAGCCGGAGGGAACGGCGGTATGGGAAGATTGCAGTGTCCAGGTATGTCGGCAGGTTTATATCCTTGCTGACGGCAGGGTGCTTTGGCAGCAGACAGAGCATACAACCGGGGCACTGCAGCTGCAATTTGCAGTGTCGGCAGACTGGACGGAGATCACCCTGACTGCAGATCATTCTCCCACTGCCGGTATGGGCGCTTTTGAAGCCTTGACCTTTTTGATTTTTTATGCCTTTCTACACCAGCAGGTACTGACCTTCCACGGCACTTTGTTGGAAGCCGACGGTAAAGGCTTTTTGCTCTGTGCTGCCTCCGGAGTGGGAAAAACCACCCATGCCCGTCTATGGCGGGATCACAAAAATGCATTGATCCTTAACGGCGATCGGGCTGCCTGCTTTCAGCAGCAGGGACAGTGGTTCGGATTCGGTACACCCTGGTGCGGCACCAGCGGAGAATATCTCAATCGCTGTGTTCCCCTGCAGGCAGTGGTGATTTTGCAACGTGGTGCGGAAAATCGCGTATCTGCGGCTGAAGGAATGTCTTTGTTGTCCCACGGGGTCTATCCCACCTGGGACTGTGCAGCCACAGAAACGATGCTATCGCTGCTGGACCGCTTCTTGGAGCAAATTCCGGTGCTGCGACTGGAATGCACCCCGGATGCGGCTGCTGTGGATGTGTTGTACCAAGCTTTGGAGCGTTTGCCGTTATGAACAGGGAGAAGTTAACCGCGCTGCCGCCGGAGGAGTTGTTTGTGGCTATACATCAGATGTTGCAGGACGGCTATGACGCAGAATTTACCGTTACCGGAAATAGCATGTGGCCGTTGCTGGCCCACGGAAGGGACTGTGTGACCCTTCGCAAAGCAGGAGACTGTCCCCTGAAAAAAGGCGATATTGTGCTGTTGCAGACAGAGCGTGGATATCTGCTCCACCGTGTCACCCGGCTGAAAAACGGGATGCTGCAAACCACCGGTGACTATAACTGCTACCGTGACGAATATGTAGCCGTCCGATGTGTGCTGGGTCGGGTCGTGCGTTTTACCAGAAAAGGGAAACGCGTATCCTGTAACGATCCCTTATACAGATTTGGTAGTTGGCTTTGGCGAGTCTTGTTCCCTGTCAGACCGCTTTTGCTGCGGCTTTTGTTCCTTTTCAGGAGGCGAGCATTATGATTATTGACCTGCACAATCACATTTTGCCCGGAGTAGATGATGGCGCTATGAGCATGGAGGACGCGGTGGAAATGGCCGCGTTGGCTGCCCGGTGCGGCATTCGGAAAATCGTAGCCACTCCGCACTATCAGTATGGAAGCAGCGCTTCCATAGAGGCGCTGGAAGATACCTTTGCGACCCTTTCTTCTGCTTTGGAATATGAGCAGATCGACATCACGCTGGAAAAATCCATGGAGATTATGGCATCTGATAATCTTCCGGAGCTGTTGCAGCAGGGGAAAGTCTGGACATATCCCAATTCTTCCTATTTTTTGGTGGAATTTGCCCACGATGAGGAGCGGGATTATTTTGACTGGCTGCTGGATCGGTGCGTTGACGCCGGCTTTACACCGGTAATTGCCCATCCCGAGCGGTATCATGCAGTCAGGCGCCACCCGGAAATGGCGCAGCAGTGGCAGAACAAAGGATACGGCGTTCAAGTGAACCGGGACAGCCTCCTGGGCCTATTTGGAGAGCATCCCTTTTATTGCGCTGATCTGCTGCTGCGAAAAGGCTGGGCAAATTGCATAGCCTCCGATGCCCATACACCGCAATTCCGCAATCCCCATTGGGGGGAGGCGTTCCGACAACTGCCGGGTGTGTATGGCTTCCATACTCTTGCTTATTGTCTTGAGACAATTCCGGAACGAATTCTGGGAAATCTTCCCTTGTTTGCAGTATGAGAAAGTCCCTGTGGCGTGAATGCTCCCACGCAGGCTGCGACCGTCCGGAAGCCGTCCACACCGCAAACCGGAGATAACTCCCATTTGCAACTCTGGTGGCTCCTGCTGATACTCAGCGCTGCCTGCATAGTAGTTTTAGAAACCTACCGCAGAAAGAAAACAGTTAAATAAAGACCACTATATCAATACGGGCGGTGACGGAAAGGAATCCGCCACCGCCCGTTTTTTCACGAAAAATTTTCATTATCTTTGTAACACGATATAACAAAGCACGTCCAGCAGTAAAGCCGGACGTGCTTTTACGTTGTTTTGTAGACAGATGCCCGGCCCTTGACTTTTTAGAAAAATTGATTAAACTACTAAAAAAACCGGGATAGAACTGCCTGCCAAGCTACAGCTTGTAGGAATTGATTTGCATGTTCAGGCAGTGTCTTTGCTGGAAGGGCAGAAACGGCCCGTGTCCGATGTCGAGTTAATTGCCTTAGCTGATATCTTGAATGTGTCTGTTGATTGGTTGCTGGGAAGAGAGTAAAAGTTAACCGCCTGCAGGCATATGCTTGCAGGCATTTTTTCCTCAAAAAATGTACACAATGGACGTATTAGCACGAGAGTTTACAATTCGTTCTTGTTTTACGAGGAAATATGTGGTAAAATATCAGCAACAAAGATTACATAGGTCTTGGTCTGCTGCGGATAGTGTGGGGGATGAAGGCACTGTGAGTTATTCTCTTTGTTCTCCAATATGTCCACCTGCGCCAGCTATCGGTCAATGGTGATCAGGAAGTATAGGTATATTGGATGATAGTTTCCGAAATGCTTTTCAAAGCACACAGTATCAGAGAATAGACCGTTAAGTTTCCTTTCTTCGTGGTTGTTGATCTGGCAGGTGGCAGCAACCGTCTCCTGTACTACCCGCAGGAGCGAGAAAGTCTGCCCGGTCGAAAAGATCGTCAACGTCCTCAGAGCCGCCTTAGGGATGCTATGCCCTAATGGCCGGTTAACAAATTTCTTCTTGACTACATGATTATTAGTTTTGCGTTGGCAAAACACAGGATGCTAGCTCGAAGGTTGCCCTGTTGATAGACGACGGCAACTGCTTTCTGCACTATTTGCAGAAATAGGCAAATCTATTTGGATCTTGGGCTTGAAAAGTCTAGAGAATTATATGACGCTGCCTTCCCAGAACGAAAGATCTGGTGGAAATGTATTGCCAATAGACAACCGATAGCAGCTGCAGACATTGAGCTTGAAAAGGCCGGTTTGCCTACGCTGTTTGATTCTGACGCCAGCTAAAGCTTCCGCCATCCCTTAGTTGAACAGGGGTGGCGGAAAATTTTTACAACTTTTTTAAAATGACTCACATGTGAGGCATTCGAGGGTAGATAGCATGTTACCATAGGGTCAGTCAAGAGCGCTATGACTACTTAGGCTGCTACCGGCCAGTGGCAGTACTTCTGTTTTAGGATGTGGTTCTATGTTAAATATCCGAGACCTTCGGATCGACCCTGCCAGCTTGGGTCGTAAAATGTTGCTGGTTGATGTGATGCCCGCCTATGAGTATAAGGACGGCAAACGGACTGAGACCGTTACCGGCTACCGCTATGTGGTATGCCTGGCAGAACATCGCCTGGAAAAGCTGAGTGTGCGCATTGACGGACCTCAGCTCATGGAAAAGCCCGAGGACTTTGTGGATGTGGAGTTTACCGACCTGGTCGTGACCGGCTATGAGTCTCAGGGCAAGCTCCAGTTCTCTGCCAAGGCCAGCGGCATCTTCCCCGTGGATTAATTCCACCTGTACGCTGTGGACACGCCCGCGGGATGGCTGGGGGTTAATATTTTTCCCTACAGAAAAATATCCCCCGGCCTCACGCGGGAGCGTCCCCGCTCGCATAGGTTAGTATTACCTATGCGAGCGATGTAGCAGTAGCAAAAAAGGAGAAAATGCTATGCATGAAAATCAAATTCAGTCTAGGAAATGGTTGTTGACTATCAACAATCCTCTGGACCACGGTATGACCCACGATGAGATCATCGACCGCGCGCAGAAGTTCAACCCGGACTATGTGTGCCTGGCGGACGAAATCGGCGCATCCGGAACGCTTCACACCCATGTTTACCTCTACTCACCCTCGCCTATGCGTTTCGGCACTGTCAAGAAGCGGTTTCCTACGGCCCACATTGACAAGGCCACCGGAACATCCAAGGAGATTCGGGATTATGTCTGCAAGCAAGGAAAATGGGCAGACACCGATAAGGCAAAGACCAGTGTAGAGGGCACCTTTAAGGAGTTTGGCAAACTGCCATCTGCATCACAGGAGAAATCTCCCAAGATGGCGCAGCTAATGCAGGATGTCAAGGACGGCTTTTCCACCACAGAGATCATTGAAAACGATCCCAGCTTTGCTTTTAAGATCAATGACATTGATGCTCTGCGGGAGAAGTTGCTTTTTGAGAAATACCGGAAAGAAAACCGACCTGTAAAGGTGAATTACCTCTTTGGTGATAGCGGTACCGGTAAGACCCGGAGCATCTATGAAAAGCACGCACCGGAGGATGTATACCGTATTACCGATTACAGCGGACAATCCGGAGCTCGCTTTGACGATTACCACGGAGAGCCTGTGATCGTGTTTGAGGAATTCCATTCACAAGTACCCATTTCAGCGATGCTGAACTTCTTGGATATTTACCCCTTGAGACTTCCTGCCCGTTACCGTGACCGGGTTGCCTGCTTTGACACGGTTTACATCACCTCCAACATCCCGCTGGAGGATCAATACCGTGATATTCAAAAGCACGAGATGGAAACCTGGCACGCATTCCTGCGACGCATTCATACGGTGACGGAGTTCCGCCGGGGATTACCCCCACGGGAGGTTCCCCATGAGACAGTTTGAAAAGGAACGGCTGCAACGCCGTTCCAGTCTCCGGGAACATCTCCCCAGACCCAGCAGTACCTCCGACGCGCCTGTAAAACTCATTTTTGCTTTGCTCTACATACTGGGAGCGATCCTGGTATGGAGCAAGCAGGATGAGATTGCCTTGACCGCTGAGACTACTGCGCTGCTTTCGCCCATCGCCAGTTTCGTTATGCAGCATATCTTTACTGTATACCTGTTGGTTGGTGGCGTGTTTCTCTCCATACTCATTCTGTTTCCTCTCGGAAAGAAAGCTGCGCAGGATCAACTCCGGAGTGTTGGACTCGTTAACCATACCGATATGGTACCTGCCCTGAAACGGAAGTACAAGGATAAACAGAATCCCCGTATTTCAGTCTGGGAGTTCAGCAGCCAGGGAATCCCTCTGAAGACCTGGGAGGACAAGCAGGCAGCCATTGAGACGATCCTGGACATCACCATCGTCAAGATGAAATATGGGTCTGGGAAAAGCCGCATTCTGCTCTACACTGTCCCCGCCAGAACCGATCTGCCGGAAGTGATAGACTGGAATGATAAGTACCTTTCCCATAAACCCTTCATACTGGCTTTAGGGGAAAGCTTTACCGGTCCAATCACTGTGGACCTTGTAAAAGTGCCCCACATTCTGCTAGGTGGTTCTACCGGCAGCGGGAAGAGTGTTCTGCTGAAGCTGCTCCTCATGCAGGCATTAAAGAAAGACGCAATCGTCTGCATTGCTGATTTCAAAGGCGGTGTGGATTTCCCACCCATCTGGCACAGGCAATGCAAGATGTGCATTGAGGAGGAATCTACTTTTACACTTCTTACAGAGCTTGTGGACGAGCTGCAGAGACGCAAAACCTTACTGGCAGCCTCTGGGCAACCCAATATCGACCGCTATAACGAAGCCGCAGGAGAAGACCTGCCACGGTATATCTTCGCTTGTGATGAGATTGCGGAGGTGTTGGACAAGACCGGTCTGACAAAGGAGCAGAAAGAGGTCGTTGGCAAAATTGAAAGCAAGCTTTCCATGATTGCCCGACAAGGCCGTGCTTTTGGCATCCACCTGATCCTTGCCACTCAGCGTCCGGATGCCAACATTCTCTCCGGTCAGATCAAGAACAATGTGAACTGCCGGATCTGCGGCCGTGCTGACACTATCCTGTCACAAATTATCCTGGACAGCACCGCCGCAGCGGAGCAGATCCCCAAGGATGCCCGTGGCCGATTTTTACTCCACGATGGCACCCTTTTCCAAGCCTATTGGTTCGATGACAGAGGAGGTTGATACTATGACATCATCTAACCTGCAAAATAAATATCCACCTGTCCTCTGTGTTAGGCAGGTGGCCGAAATATTGGTGGTCAGTCATAACACCGCATATGAATTGGTCCGTTCCGGAACGATTCATAGTGTCCGTGTGGGACGCAACTACCGCATCCCCCTAGAAGCGGTGATTGACTACCTTAGCAAGCACTGAGATCGTTGCGGAACGACCGCATTTATGGTATAATATAGGTGTACCTGCTATGCGGCAACGAAAGGAGTAATATTTATGCCGCAAAGCAAAAGAACCACTTCCGGTATGGGATCCATCCGTAAGATCACAAGAGAGATTAATGGAAAAACCTATACCTATTATGAGGCTCGTTATACTGCTGGTTTTGACCCCGGAACTGGAAAGCAGATCCAGCGCAGTATAACCGGCAAGACGCAAAAGGAAGTTTCTCAGAAATTGAAAGCTGCTTTGGCAGCCCTTGATTCCGGAACCTATATTGCACCCTGCAAAATGACAGTTGCTGAATGGTTGGATGTTTGGGCAAGTCAGTATTTAGGAGGCGTTAAGGAATCTACTGTTGCCGCCTACAATGCGACTATCCGTACCCACATCAAACCCGGTCTGGGAGCAATTCGATTGGATGCTCTGGATACCCATTTAGTCCAAAGCTTTTACAACGGTCTGAGAGAGCCGACGAAGGATCGTGCTGCAGTTTCACCCAAGACGGTGAAAAATGTCCACGGAATCCTCCACAAGGCCTTACAGCAGGCAGTTGCAAATGGATACATCCGGTTCAATCCCACAAACTCCTGCATTGTGCCACGCATCGAGAAGAAGGAACTGCAGCCGCTGGATGAAGCAGAAACAAAGCTGTTTCTAGATGCGGTCAAAGGCCATCCTCTCGAACTCCTATACACGATCACACTGTTTACAGGTCTGCGGGAGGGAGAAGCCCTAGGGCTGACCTGGGATCGTGTAGACTTTATGCGAGGCACCATACTGATCAGCAAGCAGCTGCAGAAGGAAAAGAAAGCGGGAGGTCAATTCCGCTTGGTTTCTCTGAAGAATGATAAACCGCGTCGAATTCAGCCAGCCCCTTGGGTTATGCAGTTACTGAGAGACAGAAAGCTCCAGCAGTATGAGCACAAGGAGAAAGCAGGTGCTGCTTGGTCCAATCCTCTGAATTTGGTTTTTACAAATGAGTTGGGAGGAAATCTGATTCCGCAAACTGTGGTGCGGTATTTCAAAGAAATTGTCACATCCATTGGCAGACCGGATGCGAGATTTCACGATCTCCGGCACAGTTATGCAGTTGCATCTCTGCGTTCCGGAGACGACATTAAGACCGTTCAGGGCAATCTCGGACATGCCACTGCAGCCTTTACTTTGGATGTTTACGGCCATGTAACGAACCAAATGCAGGAGGCCAGCGCAGTCCGAATGGAAGCCTATATCAAGGGTATTTTGGAGCTATAAGGGAAAATGTAAGGGAAAAAGCAAATATGCCTCATGACATTCCCAACTTTTAACCCACAAAAGTGCCGAAAATAAAGAAGAAATCCGGTCAGGATGAATTTCCTAACCGGATTTCAATGGCGGAGTGAGAGGGATTTGAACCCTCGCGCGGCTTTTGACCGCCTACTCCCTTAGCAGGGGAGCCCCTTCGGCCTCTTGGGTATCACTCCGAATAATAAGAATATTCTTTTGTATGCCAAAGTATTCTAGCACAGCAATACCGGTTTGTCAAGGGCAAAGATGCTATGTTTTGAAACAGAATGTTGCCGTTTCAGATGTCGTTTCCTTTGACTTGCAAGCGCTTGCGAGTTGGGGGTTAAGTAACCCCGTGCTTTGGAAGGTGTTTTCGTGGAGAAACGTTCCAACGATTGACACATTGTGTTATAATGTACCCGTAAACTTATTAATGTCGTGGAGGTTTCCTATGAAACTTGCTTTTGAACAGATCAAATCCGTCACCACCGGTGCGGTATCGGTATACAATACAGAAGAGGGAGTTTGCTTTGACAGATTCACCCCGGAACAGCGAACTGCTTTTCGTGACTGCAGGGACGAGTTTTATTACAAGTCCTTTTCCTGTGCGGGAATCCGGCTGCGCTTCCGTACCGACAGTCAGTATCTTTCCTTGCGAGCCATGACCTATGCAGCCCGGGCGCGAACCTGCTTTGCTTTTGATGTATCTGTCAACGGTACAGTGGTGGACAGTCTGGATAATTACACCGGAGTTCCCACAGACGGCTTGTTTGTGGATGGCACATACCCCACCGGTTTGATGGAAAAGGAGTTCTTCCTGGGCTATGGAGAAAAATCCGTCCAGATTCTTTTTCCATGGAATGCCAAGGTGGTGTTGCAGGAGCTTAGACTGGATGACGGCGCGCAGTTGACACCGGAGATCCCGAAAAAGAAGCTTCTTGCTTTTGGTGATTCCATCACTATGGGCTTTGATGCCTGCAGACCCTCCAACCGCTATGCCGGCAGGCTTGCGGACGCCTTGGGTGTGGCAGAGTACAACAAAGCCATCGGTGGCAGCGTGTTTATTCCCGCTGTGGCAGCCTGTACTGAGGAGCTGAACCCGGATTGTATTCTGGTGGCTTACGGCACCAATGACTGGAATATGAAGGAAAAGGAACAGCTTCAGAATGACTGCCGTTTGTTCCTGGAGAACCTCCGTGGAAATTATTCTGGTGTGCCCATGTTGGTGATAACGCCCATCTGGCGAAAGGATAAGGACGAGGAGAGACCTGCAGGTTCTTTTGCCGATGTGGGTTCCTATATACGACAGGTTGCGGAAAACCTCCCGGATACCTGTGTGATCCCCGGTTTTGATTTGGTTCCCCATGACACCCGGTTTTTCTCGGATCTTCGCCTGCACCCCAACGATGAGGGCTTTGCCCATTACTTCCGCAATCTGTGGCAGCGCCTGGGGGAAAACTTAAGAAAAGCTTAAACCCTGTGGGATTGTAATTTGAAGAGTAAAATGTTACCATATGCGTGGATTTTTTGTCTAAATGTTAGTTTTTCTGTTGAAAGGCGGTAAAAACATGGAGATTTTACAAAATCTTCTGCGTATTATGGATGTGGACATGGAACGACCGGGTCTTTACGGATGGTTCCATTTGCTGTGGCTTGGGATCACAATTCTGACTGCTGTTGCCCTCTGCCGCTGGTATCCTAAGGACCGTAAGCCCCATGGTCTGATCCTCACTGTGACAGTGGCGATGATCCTGCTGGAGATCTACAAGCAGATCAACTACAGCTTTTCCTATACAAACGGCATCACCTACGATTATCAGTGGTATGCTTTCCCGTTTCAGTTTTGCTCCACCCCCATGTATGTGGGACTACTGGCTGCATTGACTCGAAAGGGGAGGATCCACGATGCTGCCTGCGCCTATCTTGCTACCTTTGCTGTCTTTGCCGGTGTGTGCGTGATGCTGTATCCTGCGGATGTATTTATTGACACCGTTGGTATCAACATCCAAACTATGATCTGCCACGGATCTATGATTTTTCTCGGAGTATACCTGCTGTACAGCGGCTATGTGAAGCTGGAGCATAAAACGGTGTTGAAGGCAGCTGCGGTCTTTGCCGTCTGTGTGGGACTGGCCATGGGTATGAACGAGCTTGCCCATGCAACGGGTCTGCTGGAGCGGGAGACATTTAATATGTTCTTCATCAGTCCCTACTGCGCTCCGTCCCTGCCTGTATACTCTCTGGTCCAAAGGGTAGTGCCGTATCCTTTGAACCTTGTGATCTATATTGCTGGTTTTACACTGGCGGCATATCTGATCCTGTTGGTTGCCATGGGTGTCCGGAGGCTTGGACAGAGAAAGGTCGTTGCAAAGGTTTCGTAAATAATAAGCTTAAAAACTCCAGGTCGTTGACTTGGAGTTTTTTGCGGGGAGTGGGGATTCGTTTGCATTTTGCTTCGCAAAAATAAGGTTTCGCGACCTCGAGCCATCGCGAGCAACAGTCCACCGGACTGTTGCATTTATAATGTTCGAATCCCGCACAGCCAAAAAGCAGACCACCCTTTGGGTGGTCTCAGAGTGTCAAAAAAGCCGCCAATCGTCAAAAAGTAGCATATGATTACGCGTTCTGATACAGCCTTCTTTTTGTCTGGAATATGGTAAAAAGCTTTTGTTTTTAACGGATAAGTCAGCCGAAAACACTTGCTGCGCAAGGCTTTTTGACTTACTGCACAACTCGCACCCTGGAGT
>JAGAMQ010000019.1 GCA_017624645.1 Oscillospiraceae bacterium | reverse complement strand
CCGTAGGCTTTCTTATAAATCTCGTTGCTGACTTCGTCCATCAGCATCTTCCGGGTCAGGTCAATGGTACCGTTGACTGCCAGGTTTGCTTCCGATTTGTACATCTTGGAAATAGCCTGTGAGGCTACATAGGACGGCCATTTTTTGTCGGCGCTGTACTGGTAAACTGCATCCAGCATCAAGCGGTGATCCTCCACCTGATTGGCGAAAGCATCGATATAAGCCAGCATATTCGCTGCCACATCAATGGCCAGGCACAATTCCTCCGCAGGTTCAAAGAATTTTTTATAAAAATCCGGGTCAGTAGCATCCTTCAGCAGGATCTCGTACAGAGGATTCAGGGATTCCAGACCGGAAGCACAGACCGTTTTGGCATCCTTAAAGGTTTCCGCCACTTTGCGGAAGTGCTTAAGATTACTGTTCTGCTCCGTATTGAATGCAGACAGATACACCTCATTATCCTGCAAATAGCTGGTAAAGATCTCTTTATAGTCGATTTCCATACCCCGGGCAGGAACCAGATTGTAAAGCTCGCCGCTGCCGGTTGCCACAACCCAGCCTACGCCCGCCATAAAATCATTGCCTACCACATCTTCAGAGTCAAACAGCATATCTTCAATGCTATCCCCATATTCGTAAAGTACGTCAAACAGTGTCATTTCACTGGGCTCCACGCACAAAATACGCCCATCCTTAGTAACACCTGCGGAGACCTCCAGCAGCGACAGCAACTCGCTCATCGGTACCCAGTAATCATTATCATAAGTAAGGATTTTGGAAAATTGTCCCTGATGGATCGGCATATAATTGGTGCCGATCCGCTTTACAGCTGTATTCTTTTGAGAGAAATAGTTATCCAACAACTCCTGCTGTACCGGTTCAGGCTGCATTTTCAGTTTCTGCGCATCCCAAAATGAATAATCGTCAGAATTGGCTACAAAGTTTACAAACATCTTCGTATCAAAATACCAATTCACATAGTAATGACCTGTTTGGGGTAGGATTATCCAGCGCTTTGCATAGTTTCGCAGTTCTTCCTGACCATCCTTATTGTACAACCGGATACCCATCAGGCTCTCCCGCTCCAGGCAACCATAGAAGGTCATCCACTCCAGGGGTACCAAAAGTGTACCATCCTCAGCGCGGAGGACAGCGGCAGTATGGAGATAGCCGGCAAAATTGACCTGAATCTGCAGCAAGTCCGCTTCTTCATTACCGGCCTGCACCTTCGTGCCGTCATCGGCATAGGTCGCAGGAACAAGGCTGAAGAGGGCGCATAACGTTAAAATCCATGCAATCAGTTTCTTCATCGGTTACTCCACTCCTTCCGTTGTTTCGTACAGATAAGTCAGCAGACCGCCAAAGCAGGCATCGGCAGACGCATCGTCCAACTGGGGAATCCAACGATTCGGACCGGCTGTAAAGGTAACGGTCACCTGGTTTTCCCGGAGCGCAGCATTTTCAATGGCGCTGCACAAGGCAGCATCCGTCTGCTCTGCTGTTGTATAGACAGAAAGATCCATTGCCGTAATGGCGGCATATACATCCGGCACAGTCACCGTCACCTGGGCGGTCACCACCTCATCGGTTTGTGAAAAGGCAGTCACTGTAATGCTTCTTGCCGCGGCAATCGCATCCATATAGGCCGCATCGCTGTTTCTGTTCAGCTGAAGATGGTAGTTCAAGCATTCAGCAAGGCTCTCCTCTGTCAGCTCCAGCACAGCCTTTGTTGCCTCCGGACCGGTCGGTTCTTCCTGCAACCACGCCCATTCCGGACCGGTGGTTTCCTCCACCATAGGCTCTGTGGGGGCAACGGTAGTCACAGACGGATTTGTGGTGGAAACCGGTGTTTCCTCACCGGCACAGCCTGCCAGCAGCAGAGCAATAAAGATCATAGCCAATATTTTTCTCATTACAATCTCTCCTTTGTATCATACCATTACTTATTACTATATCGATTTGGCATTTTTTGTCAAGAAAAATGGCTTGAACGGCGCACCGTCCAAGCCATTTGCAGTTTTTTACGTTGCCAAAATATGCCCGTAAGAGCCATACGATC
Organism: Oscillospiraceae bacterium; assembly: GCA_017624645.1. Taxonomy (GTDB): domain Bacteria; phylum Bacillota; class Clostridia; order Oscillospirales; family Oscillospiraceae; genus Faecousia. The sequence goes on along the minus strand of JAGAMQ010000019.1, from coordinate 989 downwards.
AATATTCCAAATCGGAGTTGACCCGGCGGAAATCCGGGTAAAGCAAAACAATGATAACCAAAATATTGGTAATCACGTTTCCCTCAGGACTATTCATGAAGGATTCGGATAAGATCGCATAGCAAGCCAGCACCAGCATGAGCATCAGAAGTACACTGAAAATACTATAGCCAATAATGCTGACAAACTCACGCAGCGACACCAGCATAATCAAAAGTACAAAGTATAGCAGCAACAGCAATGCGATTCCCAAACCGATCATTGCCAGTATCCCCAGGAAATCACTGTCCAGACCGCCCATTTCTCCGGACACCATCGTTACAACACTCACAAGTATATTAGATGCAAACTGCCACACACCGGACAAATGCACGCACAGGCTACAAGCTGCCACCGTAAGAACCAAATAATAGACAATACGCAAAACAAAGTTGCCAAAACCGGTATCGTCAATCAGGTCACCCATACATTTGCGGAACAGCATCATGGTGATAAATCCTGTAAAGCCTGCACTGATCATATTCACCAGATCAAAAGAAACGCCACCCTTAAGCAACTCCAAGAAAAAGCCAAAGGGCATAATGAAGAACATATCCTCAAGGAAGGTCTCCAGTGTACCTTGTGTTGCACATACCACCAGTACAACCGTCACATAAATCAGTGCCACCAGAAACAGTCGAACGGATGTAGCTGAACCAAAAGCATCGAACCGGTCGGCAAATTTCGTGATCGGTAAATGGTAAAACAGCGGAGATAGCAGGTCTACAACCCAATCCCGGATCTTTTCGTACAGCAGCAGTACAGGTTTTGCTACAAAATCCAGGATCTTTGTAATGCCGTTGGATATGCTTTCCACTATGGATTCTATAAAGGTCTGAATGCCCCACAGGAACGTTACCGCCATAATCAGCAAACCGATTACGATCATCATCAGAATGATTTCCAAAACGATCATATCAAGCACCTCTTTTCTCTTTTAACGGTACTAT
>JAGAMQ010000003.1 GCA_017624645.1 Oscillospiraceae bacterium | reverse complement strand
TGGCAAAAGCGGGATACGCTGTTCTCCCATTCGTATTTCCGGCTTGCGGCGTCGGCGCGTGGCATGAGCGCCAGCGAACTTTTATCCTCGCGGCTGATGTTTCCCACACCCCTTGCTTCCGATCAGGGGACCAACAGGGACGCCCGAAACCTGGATGTATTCCTGTCCGAAAATGGGATCTTCCGCAAGAGGAACAAAAGTGGTGCGATCTGGAGCCTGTCCCTGTCGGCTGCGGTATTCTATCTGACCCCGGCAGCAACGGAGGGTTTCCGTTCTACTCTGAAACCCTCTGCCTACCGGAACAGCAAGCCTTCATCCAGTCTGTCGGCGCAAATGATCTATCTGGAAAAACCGGAGGCGGACGATATGGCCCTGAATCCCGATTGGGTGGAATGGCTCATGGGATTCCCCCTGGGATGGACGGACGTATCCTTTGGGCCGGAGAACCGGAAGGAGTGCCACGCATGACGGAGCGCATGGACGGCCGGGCCCTGCGGCTGAAAACCCTGGGCAACGCGGTCAGCCCTCCCCAGGCATATCCTATCTTTCACTATATTGCCGCCATTGAGACCGGGGCCTGTCAAAGCATCTGCCCCTATGGAAAGGCTGGTGGTGACACATGAAGGAAATGAAAGCACCGGAAAAGGTTGCTCAGAAATTGACCCATGACGGTGCGGTAGCCGAAAACCTTGCCACCGGCGAGGTGGAGCGCATCAGCGGCCGCGAGGAAGAAACACACTTCAATCCCCAGGAGGAAACGGTATCCTTTACGGAAACGGCGGTCAAGGAAGCTGCCCATACCCATACCCGGCACCGGGAACGAAAGGCTGCAAAGCAGAATGCGGAAGCAGTCCGGGAAGGAAGCGAAGCCCGGCAGCACCCATCCTCCCGGCTGCAATTTACCGACGAGGACCGTGCCGATCCTAACCTTCGGAAGTACATTGAACGCTCTGACCGGGCAGCGGATGAGCTGGACACAGCCAAATCGAAGATCCCCACCAAAACCGTAAAGGTGAAGGAACGGGTATTCGATGAAGCAACCGGCAAGGGTAAAACCTCTATCCGTTTTGAGGAAGTGGAGAAAAAGCCCAACGGGAAGCTGCGGCACAACCCCCTGGGCAGACCTGCCCAAGAGATTTCCCTTGCCGCCCACAACAAAGTTCACGAAGTGGAACAGGAAAATGTGGGTGTGGAAGCCGGGCACAAGGCCGAAGAATTGGCAGAACAGGGTGTACTTCATGCCGGGAGCCGGGTACGGCAGGCACTCCACCACCATGAAACCAAGCCCTGGCGGGATGCAGCCAAGGCGGAGCAGGCGGCCAATAAAGCCAATGCGGAGGTTTTGTATCAGAAAGCGGTCCAGGATGATCCCAGCCTTGCGACCTCCAACCCGGTATCCCGGTATCTGCAGAAAAAGCGTATCCAGCGCAGTTATACCAAAGAGGTACGAAACGCGCAGGAAAATACGCAGAAAACAGCATCGGCAGCAAAGACGGCAGCGGTCAGGACGAAGGAGGCGGCACAGAAAACCGCAGCCTTTGTCAAGAAGCACAGCAAGGTGATCCTTCCCATTGTTGGGATTGCGGCTATTGTCGTTATGCTGATCGGCGGTGTATCCTCCTGTTCCATGATGGCGGGTTCCGGCATCAGCAGTGTGTTCAGTTCCTCCTATCTGTCGGAGGATTCGGATATTCTTTCTGCGGAAGCTGCCTACTGCGCCATGGAAGCGGAGCTGCAAGAATACCTGGACACCTACGAAAGCACCCATGCCTACGATGAATACCACTATGATCTTGACGATATCGAGCACGACCCCTATGTGCTGATCTCCATTCTGTCTGCCCTCCATGAAGGGATCTTTACCCTTGCCGATGTGCAGGACGATTTGGAAATGCTCTTTGAAAAGCAATATATCCTGACGGAGACTGTGGAAACGGAAACCAGGTACAGGACAGAAATTGAGATCATAGAACGACCGAAGCGTGACCCGGTTACCGGGGAGTTCGTTTTGGACGAATACGGCTGGCAGGTCATGGAGGACTATGAGCAGGAGGTAGAAGTACCCTATACCTATTACATCTGCACCGTGGAACTGGAAAACTTCAATCTGTCCCATGTGCCGGTGTATATCATGGACGAGGATACCCTTTCCATGTACGCAACCTATATGGGCACGTTGGGCAACCGGGAAGATCTGTTCCCTGATTCCGGCTATGTGTCGAAGTACACGGAGCCCCCGGATCTCTATGAGATCCCACCGTCAGCCCTGGAGGACGAAACCTTTGCGACCCTGATCGCGGAGGCAGAGAAGTACATTGGCTATCCCTACGTATGGGGCGGCAGCAATCCCAATACCTCCTTCGACTGTTCCGGGTTTGTTTCGTGGGTGCTGACCAACAGCGGTCTATGCAATACCGGACGGCTGGGAGCCCAGGGACTTTACAACATTTCCACCCCGGTATCTTCTTCCAATGCCCGTCCCGGAGATCTGGTGTTCTTTGTGGGCACCTATGATACCCCCGGCATTTCCCATGTGGGCATTTATGTAGGCGGCGGGGTCATGCTGCATTGCGGAGATCCTATCCAGTATGCAAATCTCAATTCTACCTACTGGCAGACCCATTTTTATGCCTTTGCCAGACCGCCCTATAACTGATGGAGGGATGCTATGCTGACACTAAAGCCGGTATCTCTGAAAGAAGCCAACGCTTTTGTTTCTCACCACCATAGGCACCACAAGCCGGTGCGTGGGCATAAGTTTTCTCTGGGCTGCATGGCAGACGGGCAGCTTGCAGGGGTGGCGATCACCGGGCGACCGGTCAGCCGGTATCTGGATGATGGCCTGACCCTGGAAGTCAACCGCTTATGCACCAATGGCACACCTAATGCTTGCAGCTTCCTTTATGGAGCTGCAGCAAGGGTGGCAAAAGCCATGGGCTACCGAAAGATCATAACCTATATTCTGGATACCGAGGATGGAACGAGCCTTCGGGCTGCTGGCTGGACCTGCATGGGACTGGCTGGCGGCAAGGAATGGACCGGAAAACGGAAGCCCTCCGAGCCAATTTATCCGGCACAAATGAAATACCGCTATGAAAAGCGGCTGGATGGGAGGTAGCGCATGAACATTGTTTCCTATGGAGGCGGTGCCAACAGCACCGCCTTACTGATTGGGCTGCATCAGCACCGTATCCCGGTGGATCTGATCCTCTTTGCGGATACCGGCGCAGAGCATCCCCATACCTATGTCTACCTAAACATCATGGACCGGTGGCTGAAGGAACACGGGATGCCCACCATTACCTGCGTGTACAAGCACACTCAGGACGGCAAGCGGCTGACCTTGGAGGATGAATGTCTGCAAAGCGGCACACTGCCCTCTATTGCCTATGGGCATAAGAAGTGTTCCCTGAAACACAAAATTGGGCCGCAGGACAAGTATTGCAACAACGATCCCAGGTGCCGGGCAGCTTGGGAGCGTGGGCGGAAGGTAGTCAAATTTGTGGGCTATGATGCAGGAGAAAAACACAGAAGCGATAAGGTGCTGCTGCGGGATCTTGCTGATCCCAAGTACAGTAAATGGTATCCCCTTATGGAATGGGGCTGGCGGCGGGAGGATTGTATCCGGGCAATCGAAGCGGCAGGCTTGCCGCAGCCGGGGAAATCCTCCTGTTTTTTCTGTCCCAGCATGAAGGAGAACGAGATCCTTACTCTCCGGGAGCAGCATACGGAACTGTTCCGGCGTGCCTGCGCCCTGGAAGATAATGCCCAGGCCAATCTTAAAACCGTACAGGGCCTTGGGCGCAATTTCTCATGGAAACAACGATATGGAAAGGAGCTATTTGAACTTGGCAACTGTTGACAAGATCCGAAAGGATATCGAAAAAACCAAAGAGAAGATCTCTGAAATGCAAAAGAAGCTGCGTTCTCTGGAAGCGCAGCTTGTGGAGGAAGAAAATCTGGAAATCGTCCGCATGGTCAAGGCAGTCAAGATGGACAACAAGGAACTGACCATGTTCCTGAAAGCCTATGCCAGCGGCCTGATCTCCCTGCCTGAGGATATGATGGCAGTGGATAGCGGCGCCGATCCCGAAGATGCTGCCGGGGACGCGGAGGACTATGCCGATGAAAACTAAAAGCATCCGTCTGTTGAGCTTTCTGCTGCTGTTGGTGATGTGTCTGACCTCTTTTTCCATGACAGCCTTCGCCTATGCGGAAGATCCCGACCCGGAGGATATTGTAAATGAGGAAGTGACCGAGCCTATGCCGGAGCCTACCGAACCGGAGCCGGAGGTACCTACCACAGGCGGTATTCCTCTGACCCCCGACGGCAATATGACCCTGGTGGACGATATCGAGGGCGAAGCTACGGAGGATAAGCAGTTTATTACTGTGGTATCCAAGTCCGGCAACTACTTCTATATCATCATCGACCGGGCAGACGACGGCGAAAACACCGTCCATTTCCTGAACCAGGTAGATGAAGCGGATCTGCTGGCCCTGATGGAGGAAGGACAGACCGAAGCTGCGCCTATCGTCTGTTCCTGTACCGACAAATGCCAGGCCGGTGCCGTCAATACGGCCTGCAAGCTCTGTATGACCAATATGAGCGAGTGCGTGGGTAAGGAGGCGCAGCCTACGGAACCCACCGAGCCGGAGGAACCTGCCAGGCAGTCCAGTACCGGCGCGATCCTTGCTCTGGTGCTGATTCTGGGCGCAGGCGGCGGTGCTGTTTATTATTTCCTGGTTATGAAACCCAAGCAGGGAAAGAATGTCCCTTCTGATCTGGACGACTTCGATCTGGAAGATGAAGAAGAATATCTCAATGACGATGAAGAAAGTGAGGATACCATTTGAAGTTAGTAATTGCAGAAAAACCGAGTGTAGCAAAATCTATCGCTTCGGCCCTGGGTGCAGCATCCAGGGCCGATGGCTTTTATGAGGGCAACGGTCTGATCGTTTCCTGGTGCGTGGGCCATCTGGTGTCCCCCATGGACGCGGCCAGTTACGATGAACGGTATAAAAAGTGGCGTTATGATGATCTGCCCATCCTCCCGGAGCCTTTCCGCTATGTACTGGCACCGGGCAAAGAGGATGCTTTTTATAACCTCCGCAGTCTTATGAACCGTGCCGATGTGGATACCATTGTCAATGCCTGTGACGCTGGCCGTGAGGGTGAGCTGATCTTCCGGCTGGTGTATGGCATGACCGGCTGCACAAAGAAAGTGGAACGGCTTTGGATCTCGTCCATGGAGGACAGTGCGATCCGGGAAGGATTTAAGGAACTGCGCCCCGGAAGCGAGTACGATGCCCTGTACCATAGCGCACTGTGCCGTCAGAAAGCCGACTGGCTGGTGGGTATCAATGCCACCCGTCTGTTCTCCGTTCTGTACCACCGGACTTTGAATGTGGGCCGTGTCCAGACGCCTACCTTGGCAATGCTGGTGGAGCGTGACGGTAAGATCTCCACATTCAAAAAGGAAAAATTCCATCATGTGAAGCTGGATCTGAACGGAACCGAAGTGCTGTCCGAACGCTTCCAGCATCTCTCCCAGGCGCAGGCCGCCTTGGTGAATTGCTCTGAAAGCGAAGTGGTCTGTACCTCCGTGACCAAGGAGCAGAAGAAGGAAAATCCCCCGAAGCTCTATGATCTGACCACCTTACAGAGGGAAGCAAACCGGATCTTCGGCTATACGGCCAAGCAGACTTTGGAATATGCCCAGTCCCTCTATGAAAAGAAGCTGCTGACCTATCCCCGTACAGACAGCCGATACTTGACTGCGGATATGGAAGAAACCGCAACCGTTCTTGTCCATCTGGCGGCAAAGCTGCCTCCCTTTGATACCTGCAGTAATTTCTATCCCCTGGTGTCCCTGACCATTTCCGATAAGGATGTGACGGATCACCATGCCATTATTCCTACCTTGGAAATTGAGAAAGCAAATCTGAAGATCCTTCCCGTGGGGGAACGAAACCTTCTGCTGCTGGTCTGCTGCAAGCTGCTGTGTGCCGTTGGTAATCCCCATATCTACGATGTGGTGACGGCCACCTTTGAGTGCGGCGGCTATGACTTCACCGTAAAGGGCAAGCGGGATTTCGTGGAGGGCTGGCGGGAAATTGACCGTATTTTCCGTTCCTCCCTGAAGGAGCAGCCTGACGAGGATGCGCCTACCCGTGATTTTCCCGACTTTACCGAAGGGCAGACCTTCCGGGATGTGACCGTGACCATCTGCGAGCGATTTACTTCTCCACCGAAATCTTACACCGAAGATACCTTACTCTCTGCCATGGAGACCGCAGGCAAGGAGGATATGCCGGAGGACGCGGAACGCAAGGGCCTGGGCACCCCGGCAACCAGGGCAGCCATCATCGAAAAGCTGGTGGCAGCCGGTTTCGTGGAACGCAAGGGCAAATCCCTGATCCCCACCAAGGATGGTATCAACCTGGTCACGGTGCTTCCTGAACCGCTGACCTCTCCCATGCTGACGGCAGAATGGGAGCAGAATCTTACCGCTATTGCCAGAGGTGAAGGTGATCCCGATACCTTCACCGATGGGATCTGCGATATGGTCCGGGAACTGGTCAGAAAATATACAGGTATCTCCGAGGAAGGCCAGAAGCTCTTTGCTCCTGACCGGGAGATCATCGGCTGCTGTCCCCGCTGCGGCAAGCCAGTATATGAGGGCAAGAAAAATTTTGCCTGTTCTGACCGTTCCTGCAGCTTCGTTCTGTGGAAGCAGGACCGTTTCTGGACTTCCCGAAAGAAGGAGCTGACCAAGAAGATGGCAGCGGATCTTCTGAAACGGGGCCGCACAGCAGTCAAGGGTATGTGGTCTGAAAAGAAGGGCGACACCTACGACGCAACGGTGGTTCTGGACGATACCGGCGGCAAGTTCGTGAAATTCAAGATGGAGTTCCCCAAGAAACGCAAACCGGCAGCACAGTAAGGAGGTATCCCTATGCGAAAGTTCTACGGAGTAGGCGAAGATGTACCGTTCCAGGTATATATCACACCTCTGGACAATGAGAAAACG
>JAGAMQ010000018.1 GCA_017624645.1 Oscillospiraceae bacterium | reverse complement strand
TATTTCATGTTATGCCGGGAGAGCTGTCCCTTCCGGCAGAAGTTGGAGATCTCATACTGGCGGTAGCCGTGTTTTTTTAGGATCTCCACGGCGCTTAAATACATTTCTGCTTGAGTATCGTCGTCGGCAAACTGGTAGTACTGCCGGTATTCATACATGGGTGTGCCTTCTTCCAGCTTCAGACCGTAGCAGCTCATATGCTCCGGGGAAAGGCTCAGCACATTTTCCAAAGTGGCTTCCCACTGCTCCAGGGTTTGCCCCGGCAGGCCGAACATCAGATCCAGGGAGAGATTCCGGAAGCCCGCCTTGCGGATGCGCTGCACCGCTTGCTTTGCCTGGGCATAGCTGTGGGGTCTGCCGATTTTTTTCAGGATCTCATCGTTATCACACTGGATCCCAAGACTGACCCGGGTAAAGCCTTCGCTGCGCAGCCGGCGCAGAAGCTTCTCGGACACGGAATCCGGATTGGCTTCAAAGGTCACCTCTGCGTTGGGGGACACATCGAAGCTTTTGCGGATGGCGACAAGGATCGCTGCCAGCCCCTCGGCACCAAAGTAGCTGGGTGTGCCGCCACCAAAATAGATGGTGTCTACCAGATGCTCCGGTGCCAGAGCACCTGCTTCCCGGATATGGGTGCATACTGCCCACAGGTAGCTGTCCATGAGTTTGTCGGAGCGCTCTGTCAGGGAGTAAAAATCACAGTACTGGCATTTGCTTCGGCAGAAGGGGACATGGACATAAATGCCCAGAGGCTTTTTGTTGTTTTTTCCAAAAAAGGGCATATCGTTAATCCTCGTCCAGCTTCAGTACAGCCATAAAGGCCTCGGAGGGGACAGACACGGTGCCGAAGGTACGCATCCGCTTCTTGCCCTCCTTCTGCTTTTCCAGCAGCTTCTTCTTACGGGTGATGTCACCGCCGTAGCACTTGGCAAGGACATCCTTACGCAGTGCCTTGATGGTCTCCCGGGCAATGATCTTTCCGCCGATGGCAGCCTGTACCGGGATCTCGAACTGGGCACGGGGAATGTTGTCCTTCAGCTTTTCGCAGATCTTTCTTGCCCGGGGATAGGCGTTGTCTGCAAAGAGGATGAAGCTCAGCGCATCCACCACATCCCCATTAAGAAGGATATCCAGCTTTACCAGCCGGCTGGGTCGGTAGCCGATGAGTTCATAGTCCAAAGAGCCGTAGCCCCGGGTACGGGACTTCAGGGCATCGAAGAAATCGTAAATGATCTCGTTCAGAGGCATTTCGTAATGCAGCTCTACCCGGTTGGCATCCAGATAGGTCATATCCTTGAACTCGCCCCGGCGCTGCTGGCACAGATCCATGATGTTGCCCACATAGTCCTGGGGCGCGATAAGACTTGCCTTGACGAAGGGCTCCTCTGCCAGCTGGATCTCCATGGGGTCCGGGTAGTCTAGAGGGTTGTCGATCATCATCACCGTGCCGTCGTTTTTGGTGATCCGGTACACAACGTTGGGGGCGGTGGTAATAAGGTCCAAATTGTACTCCCGTTCCAGTCGCTCCTGAATGATCTCCATATGCAGAAGACCAAGGAAGCCGCATCGGAAGCCGAAGCCCAGGGCAATGGAGCTTTCCAGCTCGTAGGACATGGAGGCGTCGTTCAGCTGCAGCTTCTCCAAAGCCTCCCGCAGATCCTGATATTTGGCACCGTCGGCAGGGTAGACACCGGAGTACACCATAGGCTGCACCTGCCGGTAGCCAGGCAGTGCCTCCGGGGCAGGATTTTCCACACAGGTGATGGTATCGCCCACCTGGGTATCTGCCACGGTCTTGATGGAAGCGGTGATGTAGCCTACCTCTCCGGCACCCAGACAGTCCCGGGGGGTCAGCCCCAGAGGATTCATGGTGCCCACTTCCACTACCTTATATACGGCACCGGTGGCCATCATTTTGATATCCATGCCGGCACGGACAGTGCCCTGCTTGATCCGGGTGTATACAATGACGCCCCGGTAAGAATCGTACTGGCTGTCGAAAATCAAGGCCTGCAGGGGAGCTTCCCGGTCACCGGTGGGGGCAGGCACACCCTTGACCACCATTTCCAGCACATCGTGAATGTTGATGCCGTTTTTGGCAGAGATCTCCGGAGCGTCCTCTGCGGGGATGCCGATGATATCCTCCACCTCTGCCTTTACCTCGGCGGGACGGGCGGAGGGCAGGTCAATCTTGTTGATCACCGGCAGAACTTCCAGTCCTGCATCGATGGCAAGGTAGGTGTTGGCAAGGGTCTGTGCCTCCACGCCCTGAGAAGCATCCACCACCAGCACAGCACCCTCACAGGCCGCCAGACTGCGGCTGACCTCGTAGTTGAAGTCCACATGCCCTGGGGTGTCAATGAGGTTTAGGGCATAGGTTTGCCCGTCATCGGCGGTATAAGTCAGCTGTACGGCGGTGGCCTTAATGGTGATGCCCCGCTCTCGTTCCAGCTCCATGGAGTCCAATATCTGCTGCTCCATCTGCCGGTTGTCCACGGCGTCACATTCCTCCAGCAGACGGTCTGCCAAGGTGGATTTGCCGTGGTCAATGTGGGCAATGATGGAGAAATTTCGGATCTTTTCCAGTTCTGTCATAGTTTTCTCCTCGATATCTTTATAGGCACAGAAATTCCTCTTAGGGTATTCTTATAGATTATACTATTATATCGAATAATTGGAAAATTGTAAACTGTATGTTTTTCTGTTTTTTCGGGAATAATGACCTAGCCCGCGACAAAAAACGCCGAAACATGATTTTTAAAAAAAATTTTTTGAAAAAACCCTTGTCAAAATGCCGGAACGGGGCTATAGTCTAACAGCACAAAAAAGATGCACGAAGAAGAAAGAGAGGGGTAGCTTATGAGCAATCCGAAGAAGGCGGCAAAACCCACCCCGGAGGAATTGCAGGCCGGCCTGCAGGCCATGATCGCCCAGGCTCGTAAGGACGGTATGATCCGTGCCGAGGAACTCAATGCCCATCTGGAGAAGATGGATCTGACACCGGAGCGCATTGAAGAGATCTACGACAGTCTGGATGCTATGAGTATTCATGTCATTGCAGAGCTGGATATGGATCTGGTTGACGATGTGGTGCTGGACAGCGACGTGGGTGACGACATCAACCTGGAAGGCGTGGAAGACGAAGAACTGGTGGATCCTGCCAGCCTTGCTTCTGAGTATAATATGGAAGATCCTGTCCGGATGTACCTGAAGGAGATCGGTCAGATCAAGCTGCTGTCTGCCGAGGAAGAGGTGGAGCTGGCAAAGCGTGTTGCCGAGGGGGATCAGAAAGCCAAGAACAAGCTTACCGAGGCAAACCTGCGCTTGGTGGTGTCCATTGCAAAGAAGTACTCCGGCAGAGGTCTGCACATTCTGGATCTGATCCAGGAGGGCAACACCGGACTGATCCGCGCTGTGGATAAATTCGACTGGACAAAGGGAAACAAATTCTCTACATATGCCACCTGGTGGATCCGGCAGGCCATTACCCGTGCCATTGCGGATCAGGCCCGAACCATTCGGGTGCCGGTGCATATGGTGGAGGTTATCAACAAGGCCACCCGGTGCAACCGGAAGCTGGTCCAGGAGCTGGGCAGAGAGCCTACGGTGGAAGAGATCGCCGCAGAGCTGGGCCTGCCTGTGGAAAAGATCATTGAAGCCAACCGTACCGCTGCTGATACCCTGAGCCTTGACACCCCAGTGGGTGATGAAGAGGATACTTCCATCGGCTCCTTCGTGGAGGACGAGCGGACTCCTGGTCCTGCCGATGCCACCTCCAATGCACTCCTTGCCGAGGCGCTGAAGGAGATCCTGGACACCCTTACCGAGCGGGAGGCAGATGTGCTGCGGATGCGCTTTGGCATGTACGATGGCCGCACCCACACACTGGAAGAGGTGGGACACATCTTCAATGTCACCCGTGAGAGAATCCGTCAGATCGAAAACAAGGCGATCCGGAAGCTCCACCACCCCAGCCGCGCCAAGAAGATCAAAGATTTTTACTGCTGATACAAAAAAACAAGGCATGGTCAAGGGCATTACCTCCTTGTGGGGTTCTGCCCAATCATGCCTTGTTTTTTAGTCTGCTTCGTAGGAGAAGGCAAGGTTGATGTCCACATTGCCTTCAATGCCGGGGACTTGTCCGGCGTTGGTATACTGCCACATATGGATTTTGTAGGGATAGGTCATCCAGTCGGAGTACATGGCGAGCCAGAAGGGATAGTCGGTCACTTCCTCAATGTAGAACTTGTCCATGGACTGGTCGGTGTTGAAATAGACCATGGCTTCCCGTCCGCCCTCTTGGATCCGGCGGCAAAATGCCAAAGTACAGTCCGTCAGGGTCCGGGGATGGACATTGGCGGTCCGGGCAGTTTCACTGATGTACTCCCAGTCATACACCAAAGGAAGATCCAGTTCCCAGTCGTCGGTTTTTTCCAGCAGGTATTCCGCTTCCTCCACGGCTTCCGCCGGGGAGATGGCCTGGGAAAAGAAATAGGCGCCCACCTTCATCCCCACAGCCTTTGCACCATCGTAATTCTGTCGGGCAAGGACATCGTCATAAAGGCTGCCGGCACTGCCGTAGCCTCTGCCTGCCACCCGGATGATGACAAAGGTAAAGCCTGCGTCCTTGACCGCCTGCCAGTCCACCTGCCCCTGATAGCTGGAAACATCGATGCCCCGTTCACAAGGACCGGTAAGACAGGTAAGATAACCGTCTTCACCGTAGTCAAAGTCTTCCGGATCAAAGATGTTGGCAGGGGGCGGGGGCAGGGTAGTTTCGGTAACGGTGCTTTCCGTGGCAGCTGCCGCGTTTTTCGGGAAGGGGAATCTGCCTGCAAGCAGCACCAGAACCGCCGCAAGCACCCCCAGAAGAATTACGCCCAGGGCGACCCAGGGCAATATCTTTTTCCAACCAGGGAATTCTTTCTCTGTCATAGCCCTCTCCTTCCTTGTTTGCACCAGTATACCACGGCTTTGCCCCATTTGCCAAGGGAAATAATCATGAAAATGTTGGGAATTTAAATTGCGGGAGGGCAGCAGCCCTCCCGCAGAAATCTTTTGTGGCTCCGGTTATTGCAGTTGGGTGATCACAAGATGCGCCGATACAGGGGAAGTCCCGCCGGCGTTGGGGGTCAGGGTCAGATCGTCATCGTTTCCGGCGGGGTTGCGCACCGTCAGAACCGAGGTGGCTACGGTGGTGGTCACCAGTGCCATGCCTACGATCTGATCCGTTCCGGTTGCCCGACCCACTACGGTATAAGGCAGCTCGGTGCCGTTCAGGGTCAGCACCAGCTGTCCCGGCTCCGTAACACTTGCCTGGAACAGCACCTGATAGGTGCCGGGGTCCGTGAGGGTGAAGCTGGTGTCGGAAAGGCGGGCAATGCTGCCGCCGCCGATGGGGCCGTCCTGAGGGAAGCTGACATCGGTACCGGGGGCAATGGGGTCAGCATTGTCCGGGGGCATCAGTGCATAAAAGTCGGCAAAGGCCAGGACGGTACCGGCAGGCCCTTGAGGACCGGCAGGCCCGACTTCACCCTGAGGTCCTGTGGCACCTACGGGTCCTTGAGGACCAGCAGGCCCGACTTCACCCTGAGGTCCTGTGGCACCTACGGGTCCTTGAGGACCGGCAGGCCCGAC
>JAGAMQ010000017.1 GCA_017624645.1 Oscillospiraceae bacterium | reverse complement strand
GACCGATGCCGACTATGGAAAGGGATACCTCCGGGAGGAGACTGTGACCTTAAGCGAATATGACGAGCCGGTGACCCTGCGCTACTACGCCAGCCCCAAGTATACGGTGGTGGTGACCATCCTCCAGGATGCGGCACTGAACCGCTACGGCTCTTCCGTGCCATTGGTGCAGGCACTGTATGCCCTGCGTTTTCACATGATGTGGATTTTGGCCCTGGCACTGCTGCTCTTCGGAGCCGGCACGGTGTATTTGTGCTGTGCCGCGGGAAAGACAGATCCCCGGTCCCAGCCCCGGCTTGCGGGCCTGAACCGGCTGCCGGTGGATCTTTATCTTCTGGTGTGCGGCGGTGTCAGCGTGTTTCTGGGCTTGTGGGCAGGCACCATGATCAGCGACTGGTTCCGCCATGGAAGGAACTTCAACCACGGCAATGTGCTGCTGGTGACCCTGCTGCTGTTGGGCGTTGCTTTGGTCATTGTTGGATTTTTGTACATCCTGGTGGCACAGCTGAAGCAAAAGGAGCTTTACTGGTGGCAGCGCAGTCTGACCCGAAAGGGCTGCCGCGTCATTGGCGGCTTGGCAAGGCGGCTGCCTGTGGTGGTCCGCTACCTGCTGGTGGGTATTTTTATGGCTGCGGGTGTCATTGTCACTGCCATCTTTGTCCAAAGGATCACGGTGCTTCCCCTTTTGGGGGTGCTGGCTCTGTGCGCAGGCATCGTTTGCTACCGGGCATACGCCTATTCCACTTTGCTTCGGGGGGCGGAGCAAATGTCCCAGGGACAGCTGGATCATAAGGTAGATACCCGGTTCCTGGTGGGGGATTACGCCCAATGCGCCCGGTATCTCAATAATCTGGCGGATGTGGCGGTGGTGGCTGCCCGGAATCAGATGCGGTCGGAGAGGATGCGGACAGAGCTCATTACCAATGTATCCCACGATATCAAGACCCCTCTGACGTCCATTATCAATTATGTGGATCTTCTGCAGCAGGCATCCTCCCAGGGGGATAGCCAGCAGTATCTGGAGGTGCTGGGACGGCAGTCTCAGCGGCTGAAAAAGCTCATTGAGGATCTGATGGAACTGAGCCGTGCTTCCTCGGGCAATATGCCTGTGAACATTATGGAGCTGGATGCCGGTGAGGCAGTGACCCAGGCACTGGGTGAGTTTTCCGGTAAGCTTTCCGCCGCCGGTCTGGAGATCCTGTGGGAGCAGCCGGAGGGGGATCTTCCCATGCTGGCAGACGGCAGACTTTTCTGGCGCGTTCTGAGCAATCTTCTTTCCAATGTGGTCAAGTACGCCATGCCCGGCACCCGGGTGTATGTGGAGGCAGGTATGGCCGGTGACCGGGTGGAGCTTTCTCTGAAGAATATTTCCCGGGAGCCCTTGAATGTCAGTGCCGACGAGCTGACGGAACGGTTCGTCCGGGGAGACGCCTCCCGGAATACCGAGGGTAGCGGTCTGGGACTGAACATTGCAAAGAGCCTTATGGAGCTGCAAAAGGGCAGCCTTGTGCTGGCGGTGGACGGTGACCTGTTCAAGGTGACCCTCTCTTTCCCGGCAAAAACCCGGGAGGAAGCATAATAAAAAATCCTTTTTACCGAAGGAAACGGGACTGTTGTAAAATGAAAATTTTGCAGCAGTCCTCTTTTTGTGCAAATATTGATATTTCTTGAGATTTTTTATCCGATCTTTTGAGAAAGTCAGCAAGAACATTTTGCTTTGGGTATAGCAAAGCTGACCGGGAGGGTTCTCACGGTTTAGCTGTGGAAAATTTTTTAAAATTTATCTGCTAAGCAACTTTTTTCTCGGAATAATGGGTTTCCAGCCTTCTTTTCTACAGTTCCTCGCCAGTTGATTATTTCCCTCGGATATCTTATACCGGTCTTGTGTGTTAAGATTGTTATTCACAATTCAATTTTACCGCAAAAAAACACATCAGCCAACCCCTTACGGGGCCAACTGATGTGTTTTTTTATTCGGCGCATTTTGCAACGCGCCCTTGTCTTACTCTTTCTCTTCTTTTTTTCTGCGCTCGAATTCGTTGATCATATCCGGTGTAATGCTCTTATTTGCCAGCACGCTGTACATGAATGTACCGGGGCTGCGGCAGGCATTGCTCAGATTGTCAAAAGAGAATGCACGACGGCACTGTCCGGGAGGAATACCGACATAGCGCATGAACACCCGGTTGAAATGACTCACAGACACATAACCGCACATCTGCGCCACCTGCGGCAACGGCAGATCACTATAAACGATCAGCTCCGCCGCCTTGCGGATCCGGATCATATTCAGGCAGCCGTTGATGGTTGTACCGGTACTCTGCTTAAAGGCATTGCACAGGTAATGCTTTGTGATCCCAACACCGGCAGCCACATCGTCCAGAGAAAGATCACGGGCATAGTTTTCCGTAAGGAAACCGATAACCTGTTTGGCAAGCACACTGCACCCGGCGGTATCGATGACCTCCTGTTCCTCACCACGGAGACATCGGGACTGTGCGGTCAGGTGTAGCAACAGCATTTTCAAAGCACTTTCAGAGAATTCATCCTTAAGCGCTCTGTTCTGTACATACTCCTGCCAGATACGGCTAATCAACTCACAGCCAAATGCATCCCGCACCACCCGGACATCCGCCATTTCCAGCAGCTGTACCAACGATTGGTTCAGCACAGAAAAGTTAAGCTGGTAGTAATGCACCGTATCATTAGAATCATTGTAAAACCGATGCAACATCCCCTTAGGCACCCAAACAATATCCCCTTTTTCAAGGGTATATGTTTGTTCCTGAAACGCAATCTCCATTCTTCCTTCTGTAATATTAATCAGATGAAAATAGGCATGGGAGTGGTTTTTGACGACCGTACCGGGCTGTAGCTGACTGTTATATATCCAAAGCAGCTGTATTTCCTTAATTGCTCCCACCTCCTTTATGTAAAATATAGCACAAATTGCACAGGTTTTTCAACCAACATTTCCCGCCGAATATAATTTGACATATTTTTAACAACAATTTACCTTAAATTATTTAATATTCAATAATAACGGTGTTGACATGTTTATTAATTTTCCTATAATTATTGTATCAGGCAAATTCTCTCCTGAAATACATCAAAGGATCGGTTATAATTATGCTGAAAAACAAATTTGCCGTGATTACCGGCTCCGGCAGCGGCATCGGTGCCGCAACCGCAAAAATCTTTGTCCGTGAGAATGTCTCGGGTATCGCAATCGTCGACTATAACTTCGAAGCAGCCTGCAAGACAGCAGAGGAGCTGGGCCCCACTGCGTTCCCTGTTAGATGTGATGTTTCCGACCCGGAACAGGTAGATGCCGCCATTGCGCAGATCATGGAAAAATTTGGACGCATCGACATTCTGGTCAACAACGCCGCCATCACTCGGGATGCAATCTTCCATAAGATGACCCGTGAGCAGTGGCTGCAGGTAATCAACACCAACCTGAACAGTGTTTTCTACTGGACCCACGGTGTTTACCCCCAGATGCGTGAGTGCGGCTATGGCCGTATCATCAACATGAGTTCCAACGCTTCCAACGGCAACCCCGGCCAGTGTAACTACTCCGCTACCAAGGCAGCTGTCATCGGTTTTGCCAAGACTTTGGCTAAGGAAGCCGGTCGCAAGGGTATCACCGTTAACTGTGTGGCCCCCAGCGCTACTGAAACAGAAATGTTTAACGCTGTTCCCGATCATGTGAAGGAAGCTATGTGTAAAGCCAACCCCATGAACCGTCTGGCAAAGCCCTGTGAAATGGGCGAAGTCATCGCTTTCCTGGCAAGCGAACGCGCTTCCTACGTCAACGGTCAGTGCGTCTTCGTCAACGGCGGCAAATAATTTTTCCTATATCATATACAACGGGCATGTTGCAAAACTTGGTTTTGCAACATGCCCGTTCTTTAGCTTTTTCTAATGAACTTTTCCCGGCATTTGGGGCAGGTAATGGCGATCTTTCCTCTGCCCCGGGGGACCCGTACCGGCTGGCGGCACCGGGGGCAGTCGTAATACCGGTGCTCTCGGTCCTTGAGCCGCTCCACAAAGCGCAGGTATTTCCGGTTCTCCTGATAGCGCTTGTAGGTGTTCCGGGACAGCAGCCGGAAGATGGCCCAGCCCAGTACCCCGTAGGAGAGGGCAATGAGCAGCAGCTTGATAAGGGCTGCAGGAATCAGCAGGCTCAGAAGATAGCTGCCGAAGCTTACCCATACAAGACACATATTCAGCTTGTCGCCGCCGTAGCGGCCCTGCATAAACCGGCGGAAGCCGGTGCTGATCTTACCGCCCAGCTGCCGCAGCCAATTGGAAAAACCGTTCATAGGATCACCCTATCATAATAAGATGCTCTTATTATAGTGCAATTTTTCCGGATTTCAACCGGGAGGAGGCAATGTTTACGGAATGTTTCCATTTAAAGCCATCCTCCCGGGAAAACCTCTGTGGAAAGTATTGCCAACTGCCGGGGTTTGGGGTATAATGAAATAAATGGACGTGGAGGTGGGGATATGGACAAAAGAAGCGGCGCAGGCCGGGGGTGCCTTTTGGGCCTTGCGGTGGGCGATGCCATGGGCTATCCCGTAGATAAAAAGAGCTGGCCGGAGATCTGTGAAATGTACGGCCCCAACGGCCTGCTGGGCTATGATCTTGCCAACGGCAGTGCGGATGTGACCTCCTATACCCAGATCGCCGCCTTTGTCTGCAACGGCCTTTTGCTGGGCGCTACCCGGCAGGACCCGGAGCGTTACAGCCAATATCTTGCCCTTGCCCTCCGGGAATGGGCAAAGAGCCAGCAGTTCCGCACCAATGCGGAACGGACCCGGTGCTGGGTGGCACAGGTGCCGGAGCTTCGCCGGCGGCTGTGTATGGATACCCGGATCCTGGACGCCCTTTCCCGGCCCAATCTGGGCACACCGGAAGCTCCGGTGTTTCGCTCCCACACCCCGGCGGTGCTTACCGGGGCGGTGGCGGTGGGAATGTTTGCCGACCGGCTCAGCCGGGAGCAGCTGCTGCGGCTGGGTGCCGAGGTGGTGGCATTTACCCACGGATATCCGGAAAGCTTCCTGTGCGGCAGCTTCCTGAGTTGTACCGTTGCCACGGTTGTGCAGGATCCCCAGCTGCCCCTGAGCCGGGTCTTTGCCGGGGTGACGGATGAGGTTTGCACATTCTTTGCAGAGAAATACCCTGAGGAGACGGCGCTTTTGCGGCAGAAGGTGGAAAAGGCCATGAACCTCACCCGGGATCCGGAGCTATCCCCCCTTGCTGCCATGACAGTGCTGGAATGTGTGGATGCCATGGACTGCCTTGCCGGTGCGGTGTATGCCTGCTGCATCCACCCTGCCAATTTTGACGAGGCCATGATCGTTTCCGTGAACCACTCCGGCAGAAGCTGTGCCACTGCTGGACTTACCGGTGCCATTCTGGGTGCCCGCTTGGGACAGGAGGCACTCCCGGAGTTCTATCTGGAATCCCTGGAGGCAGCACCCGTGCTGGAGGAATTGGCGCAGGATACGGTGGATGTGCGGCAGATCACCCGGATTTTTGATGACAGCTGGGATCAGAAGTATGTCCAGGGCTTGCCGGTGTAAAAATTATCCTCTTTCTTTCAAAAAACCCTTGCAAAAGTGGAATAAGGGTGATATAATACAGGCAATCTAGAGTAGAAACTACGAAAGAGAGGGGCGCGCCCCTCTCTTTTTTAACGGCTTTTACGAAAGGAAGGATCATATGAAGGTTACGGATCTGGTTGCCGAGTTTGGCACCCCGGTGGCAGAGCAGTTCGGCTGCAGCCTTTGGGATGTGGAATACGTCCGGGAAGGCTCTGAGCGTTATCTGCGGATCTATATCGACAAGGAAGGGGGCGTGGATATCGACGACTGTGAAAAG
>JAGAMQ010000001.1 GCA_017624645.1 Oscillospiraceae bacterium | reverse complement strand
CAGAGTCTTGCCTGTCAACGCCTTCTGATAAGCGGCATTTGCCTGCTCCATGGTCACAGGACGGAAGGGCACAACAGCTTCAAAGCCATGGTCACTGGCACGGCAGCCCCGCTCATGGAAATATTCGATCCGCTCCTCAAGGGCAGCACAGACCTCCTCCACGGTGGCAAGGCTCTTTTTGCCCACACAGACAGCCAGCTTTTCCATATAGCCAAGGAAGCCGTCCTTGTGGATGTTCAGCGCCTTGTCCGGGCGGAAGGAGGGGCATACAGGAATATCGAAGGTGGGATCTTCTGCCAGTTTTTCGTGCCAGCGCAGATCGTCGATGGGGTCGTCGGTAGTACCGATAAAGGCAACATTCGCCTTGCGGATCAGTCCCCGGGCAGTCATGTCCGGGGAATTTTGCAGCATTTCGTTGCATTTCTCCCAGATCCGGGGGGCGCTTTCCATGGTCAAAGGCTCGGTAATGCCGAAAAACTGCTGCAGTTCCAAATGGCACCAGTGGTACATGGGGTTGCCGATGGAAAGCGCCAAGGCTTCCACCAGCTTCAAAAACCGCTGATATGGGTCTGCATTTCCGGTGACGAAGGCTTCCTCAACACTGTTGCTGCGCAGCAGCCGCCACTTGTAGTGGTCCCCTGCCAGTGTACCCTTTTCATCCACGCCCCCCAGCCATACCTGCACCAGGTCCTGAAAACGCCGATCCTCATAGATCTCCTGGGGGTTCAGGTGGCAATGGTAGTCCGCAAGGGGCATATGCCGGGCATAATCGTGAAACAAATGCCGGGCAGTGGGCGTCTCCAGCAAAAAATCCTTGTCCATAAACGCTTTCATGGCAATTCTCCTTAATAGGTTTTCAGCGGCGGTCGGATGTACCGCTCATGGCTGGTGGCATGGGGGCGGGCATACACGCCGGATACCAGTCCCAGCATGGCGTACAGGGATATGATGGAGGAGCCGCCATAGCTGACGAAGGGCAGGGTCAGGCCGATCACCGGCATAACACCGATACACATACCGATATTGACAATGACCTGAAAGATCAGCGCCGAGGCTGCGCCGAAGCACACCAGCTTACGCATATAGTCTGTGCTTCTGGCACCCACCCATATACATCTTCCGATGATGGCAAAAAGAAGAAGCAGGATCACGGCACAACCCAAGAACCCCAGCTCTTCACCGATGGCGGCAAAGATAAAGTCTGTATGCTGGGCAAAGAGCGCACCCCGGGTCTGGGTACGGTTGCCCTCAAACAGGCCCTGTCCCGTCATGCCGCCGCCGGTCAGAGAACGCAAAGCGCGGACTGTGTGATACATGGCGCCGGTACCCTTGGCGTCCAGCTCCGGATTAAAAAGGACGGCAATGCGGTTTTTCTGATGGTTGTCCAAAAAGAAATTCCAGATGATGGGTGCCACCAAAGCGATGCCGCCTCCGGCGATCAGGAACCAGATCATACTGACACCGCCGGCAAATGCCATGCCCACGAAGATGAACACGAAGATCAGGGACACGCCCAGATCCTCGGACAGGACCATATTGAGGCCAACCAGCAAGATCAGATGACCCACCATGTGCAGCACCGATTTGATGGAGGATACCTTCTGCTGATAGGATGCCATCACCGATGCCATGATAAGAACATAGGTGATCTTGCAGATCTCCGCAGGCTGGATATCAAAGGGCAGGAACGGAAATGCCAGCCAGCTCTTGTTGCCGGAGTTGTTATCTGTGCCGAAGGGGATCAGCATCAGAAGCAGGATGGAGTTAAAGATCACCAGTGCGGTGCGGTGCTCGGAAAAGAACTCCGTATCAACGGAGGATATGAACACATAGAAGAAAATGCCTGCGCCGGCAGCGCCGATCTGCACCAGCAAGTACCGCAAAGAGCCGCTGACACTGGCAGCAGTGGTGCTGGCGATGACCAGACAGCCGAAGATGGTGGTCACCACACACAGCAACAGCAGCATGAGATCGCCCTTTTTGAAGGCTTCGCTCATGCGGGAAAGTAAGCGACGCATGGCGCCACCTCCTTAACGATAGAATTACGTGCCTTTGCGTAGGATCTTGTAATAGCGAAAGGTTTATGTCATTGCAAACCAGTGACCGATGTCACTGGTTTGCAATCCGTAGTCCCCATTGGAGAGCGGATTCTTACGACCAGTGTGCGCACTGGTCTCAGAATGACAGGCTTTCGTTGTTACAAGGGTTGCTCCTACGCATAGGAAACGGTTAATACTTTCTTACACCTGCCAGGAATACGGCAGATACATTCATCTTGTGATCCACAAGGATCAGGTCTGCCCGCAGTCCTTCCCGGATCTCGCCCCGATCGGCAAAGCCAACGGCACGGGCAGGATTGTAAGAAGCCACCCGGAAGGTATCCACCAAAGATGCGCCGGTGTGCTTCATCCAGTTGCGGCAGGCAACATCCAATGTCAGCTTGGAGCCGGCAATGTCGCCCCACTTGTCAAAGTTGATGTCCGTGACGAACTCATAGCCGGGAGGATTGGGCTGATCGGCATAGCTCCGGTCGGAAACCAGAATGATCCGGTCATCACCCTTGATCCGGCGAACCAGCCGCAGCATGTAAGGATCCACATGGATACCCTGACTGTCGCAGATCAGTTCGGCGTAAATTTCCCGGTTGTAGTTAACAGCCTCATCCACGCAGACGCCACGACATTCGGGATACTTGACGATGGTGCTGGTGGCGTTGGTGTGGTGGGTGCCGATGCACAGACCGTAGGGCATCAGCGCTTCGATCTGCTGGGGAGTTGCCTCACTGTGGGTCACGGCGAAACGGATCTCAGGGTTTGCCTGATGGGCGGCAGCTATGAAATCCTCCACATTTTCCTGCTCCGGTCCCAGTCCCCATACCCGGGTCAGATCCGCGCAGGCTTCGATCATGGGAAGATAGTCCTCGGGAATGATGGGCTTGTTGTTCCAGGGGTTTGCAGCACGGTTGGAGCCGTACTTGGGATTGATATAAGGGCCTTCCAGATACATGCCACCGATGGCCCCCCCGTCAGGATGTGCCATGGCAGTGCGGATATTCTCCGCCATCTGCAGATACTCCTCCTTGGTCATCCGAGGATAGGAAGCAGGCAGCACTGTGGTAGTACCCCTCTGCAGATGGTACAGCGCCGCCGGGATAGGATCCTGCCACAGCTTGTAGCAGTCGCCGGTGTGGGTGTGGATATCCACCAGTCCGGGACCTACGTAGGCACCTTTGGCATCCAGGACCTCACAGCCCTCGGATACCGGGGTGGTACGCATCTCTCCGAAACCGGCGATCTTACCGTCCTCGATGAATAAAACAGCTTCCGGGATCAGATGATCCTTCATTACAAGCTCGGCATTGATGATAGCAATCATAGTTTTGTTATCCTTACACAGTTTTCCGCAAAGGCAAGTACCATGGAATAAAACAGGGTCGGCCCGATATTGAACAGATGACAGTCCAGCAGACTACAGCCCAGCAGCACCAGCACGGCGCAGCCGATGAACGCCTTTTCCCGGGTCTTATCCCGCAGGAACAGCCGCAGGGTCTGGAACCGATGGAATAGATACACCGCCATTGCAAAAATACCGCCGGTCGCCAAAAGCTGGAGCGGCGTATTGTGCCACCGGGCGGGGAAAAAGCCCAAAAAGTCTTTGATATGGGACCAAGACCAGCTCATATCCTCCGGGGGATAGAAGGTGCTTCCGAACAGAGGATTTTGGGTAAACAGCTCCCAGGCGTTGCGGTAGAGCCAGTCCCGGCCGGAGGGATCTGCGCCCATGGAAATCAAGTCATAGAAAAGGACTTTCAGCTCCCCGTAGAATAATCCCACCGTGGTCACCACCGTGAGGATCACCGCGCAAAGGGCAATGAGATTCCCCCGGCGGTTTTTGGCAGACAGGACCAGCAGCACAATGCAGACCGCCCATGCGGCAAAGCCAAACAGGATCGAACCCCGGGAGCAGGTGAAGATCACTCCAACGAGAAACAGGGAGCCCATCACGGTACCGATCCAGCCCTTCCGGTATCGGGAGGCAAGGTAAAAGGCAAAGGGGATCATCATTGCCAGCATTCCACCGATGTTATTGTGCATCCCCCAGCCGGTGTAGATCTGGCCACGGTGGATCAACAGCACCACATCTCCCCTGCCGGATCGATCCGCATTGAAAAGTCTGGGGGAAACCACCTGATAGCCGCAGTAGATCCCCAGAAGCTCTGCCAGCAGGAGACACCCGGCAGCAAAACCGATCCACGCAAAATAATCCTTCCGGGTGTTTTCCCAATCTACTGCCGCGCTGAACAGAAAATAGGGCACGGCAAAGGCGGCACCCTCCAAAAAACCGAAGGCGATGCTCTTCAGACCGAAGTCTGCTGAGCCGATGCCACTGAAGGAGAAGGCGAGCCAAAGCAGCAGAAGTCCGGGAGCCAGGGACCGTTTTTTGGTGAAAAAGGCTTTTCCGCCCCACCGGGGATCCGTAAGGACCCGAAAGACCACTGCCAGCACCAAAATCACTGCCAGCACGGTCAACAGACCGCCGGACCGGTAGAAAAAGGAGGTATCGAACCTGCCGGGGTTGCTCCACCGGGAAGGTGCCAGATAGCAGAAAAGGAGCAGGGGCATCAGCGCCAGCAGATCTTTTCCCAACAGGCAGGTATAGACCGCGATCAGCACAAACAGAGGATACACCACCGCTTCCAAACCGGCAAGGTTGCAAAGCGCGGTCAGCGCTGCCGTAAGCAGGATGTAGGCGGGGGAAGCCAAAAAACCGTTGATTTGTTGGACTGTGGGCGCTTGGCGCAGGGCGGTCAAGCGCCGGTATGCATTGGAAAGCAGCAAAGCAGACCCTCCTAAATCACGAATACTGTTATTTTACCACCAACTGTGTAAAAAAGCAAATACTTTCCCTGTGGTTTAGTCAGGTGTTACGATCACGCTGTGCAGGAATGCCGCTCCTGCAAATGCAAGCATTTTTCGAACACCCGCGTAGGGGCGGCCATCGTCGTCCGCCAAATTCCAATTTATCGCGCAGTTTAACAAAGGCTCCCTCTGATGAGGGAGCTGTCAGCGCAGCTGACTGAGGGAGAGAGAACGTTCCGATTGCTTCCCAAATTGCAATATTAACTACCCCTCAGACGAAAATCAAAGATTTTCGCCAGCTCCCCTGACAAGGGGAGCCTTTGGCTGGTGCGAAATTTAAAACCGTTCAACAAATTGGAATTTGAAGCAGTAAGCAGAAATGGATTTACAGATGGGCGGTTTTGGGTTAAAATGGTGCAAAGAGGTGACATCGGTGCTGAAAAAAGGACTTTCCGGAAATCAACTGAAGATCCTTGCCATGCTGACCATGACCGCAGATCATGTGGGGCTGCTGCTGTTTCCCTATGTGATGTGGCTGCGGATGGTGGGCAGGCTTGCCTTCCCTATTTACGCCTTTTTTATCGCGGAGGGCTGCAGGCATACCCGGAGCAAGGGAAAATATCTGTTGTCGCTGCTGGCGGTGGCGGCGCTGTGTCAAGCTGTGGAGCTTTTCCGGGGAAGCCTGTATCAATGTGTGCTGGTGACCTTCAGTCTTTCCCTGGGAATCATTTGGCTTACGGAGCTTGTCCGGGAGAAAAACACCCCTTCTCTGTGGCTTGCTTTGGGCGGGGCGGTTCTGGGCAGCTATTTTGTGTGCGAAATTCTTCCTGGGCTGCTCCCCGGAAGTGACTTCCGGCTGGATTATGGCTTTTGGGGGGTTATGACCCCGGTTCTGGTATCCATGGGCAAGACAAAGGAGCGCCGGCTTACGGGACTACTGCTGGGACTTTGCTGCATTGCCGCGGGCAGCGCAAGGATCCAATGGCTTTCTTTACTGGCGGTGCCGCTGCTGTATTTTTACAACGGACAGCGGGGCAAATGGAACATCAAAT
>JAGAMQ010000016.1 GCA_017624645.1 Oscillospiraceae bacterium | reverse complement strand
CCTGGCTGCGCAGGCCCTTACCCAGGTCTTCCAGGGAAGCGCCCACAGCGAGGCCGTCCTCGGAGAATGCGGACTGGCTGCGTCCGTAAACGATCTGCAGGAACAGCTCACGCATTGCGGTGTTGATGGCGTCACACACCAGGTCGGTGTTCAGAGCCTCCAGCAAAGTTTTGCCGATGAGGATCTCGGAAGCCATAGCTGCGGAGTGGGTCATGCCGGAGCAACCCAGCGTTTCTACCAGAGCTTCCTCAATGATGCCCTCCTTAACATTCAGGGTCAGCTTGCAGCAGCCCTGCTGGGGAGCGCACCAGCCGATGCCGTGGGTGAAACCGCTGACATCCTTAATTTCCTTGACCTGAACCCACTTGCCCTCTTCGGGGATGGGGGCGGGGCCGTGATAGGCACCCTTGGCCACGGAACACATATGCTGTACTTCAGTGCTGTAAATCATGGCAAAATTCCTTTCTTTTCTAGGTGGGGACACTGTCCTTTGATTTTGGATATGTCCATTTTTTCCACATTGTATTATACAGAGCAATCGATTGCTTGTCAATCGTGAAAGAGAAAAAACGGATGATTTCTGCGAAAACGGGAATACTGAAACCATCAAAGGAAAAGGAGGAACAGGCTATGAACTGCAATGCTAATAAGAGTATTGAGTGTACCGTTAAGCAGTGTGCTCATCATTGTGATGAGGCAAACTACTGCTCTCTGGAACGGATCCTTGTGGGCACCCATGAGGCAAATCCCAGCGTGGATCAGTGCACCGACTGCATGTCCTTCCGTAAGAAGTAAACATTTTCCGCGGCAGTTATCTGCCGCGGATCCTTTTTGGGATTGTGTCTTGACGAAAAACGGAAATATGCTATCATAAACATATTAAAAAATATCCGGAGGATTTTAGATGCAGGATTATGAAAACTACAACGGGCAAGACCGGCAGGAAACGGAGTATTCCGTCAAGAAGCCGAGCCCCTTTGCTGATTCTCCTTATGTGCTTCAGCAACCCCAATACATACCCCGGCAGCAGAAGCAGACAACCTTTTGTAGAAAGGAAAGGAAGCCCCGAAAGCTTCTGTATGCCGTTCTTGCGATGGTACTTGTGTTGGTGACCAGCCTGTGCACCGGTGCGGTGATGGGGATGCAGCAGAATCAGACCGCGCAGGATCTTGCGGCAGCAGAGGAAGCCATCAGCATACTGGAGAAGAAGGTGGAAAGCCTGCTGTTGGGACAGGGGTCTGACTACCTTCCCGAGGAGGATGCACAAATGGATGGCACGCTGTCTCTTTCCGGTGTTTACGCTTCCAATGTGGATGCAGTGGTTGCCATCTCCAACCAAGGTCTGACAACAAATATTTTTGGTCAGGTATCCCGCACTGCATCCTCTGGTTCCGGATTTATTATTTCCGCCGATGGTTATGTGGTATCTAACTACCATGTAGTGGCAGGAGCAAATACCCTGAAGGTGATCACTGCGGACGGAACAGAATATCCTGCAACTCTTGTGGGTTCTGATTCCTCCAACGATATCTCTGTTTTAAAGATAGATGCCCAGGATCTTCCTTATGTAAAGATCGGCAGTTCGGATGCTCTGTCGGTAGGTGAGCGTGTAGCGGCCATCGGTAATCCTCTGGGTGAGTTGACTTCTACACTGACAGTAGGTTATGTCAGCGCCAAGGACCGCAATGTGAATACGGACGGCACTGCCATCAATATGATCCAAACAGATGCGGCGATCAATTCCGGAAATTCCGGCGGTCCTCTGTTCAATATGCGCGGCGAGGTGGTGGGTATCACCACAGCTAAGTATTCCGGCACCAGCGGCTCCGGCGCAACCATTGAGGGTATCGGCTTTGCCATTCCAATTGATGATGTTGCTGGAATGATCGAGGATATCTGCGAAAACGGTTATGTGTCCGGGGCATATCTGGGTGTTATGGTCCAGGACGTTTCGGTTGAAGCAGTCCAGCTATACGGATTCCCGGCAGGTGCCCTTGTTCTTGAGGTCACCGAGGGTTATTGCGCCAAGGAAGCGGGCATCCAGGCAAAAGATATCATTGTGGATATCGGCGGAAATGCGGTAGATTCGGTTTCCGGCTTGACTAAGGTCCTGCGGAAATATGAAGCCGGTGACACGGTGGAGGTCACTGTTTACCGGTCCGGCGCAGAAGAGATATTTAAGTTGGTGCTGGATGAAAGGCCTGTGGATGTAAACGATCAGACCCAACAGCTTCCCGACCAGCAAATTCCAGATCAGCAGAACCCTAATTCCGACGGCGATGTTTTTGGGGATTGGTTTGGCGATTTCTGGCCCTTCGGTGAATAGTCGAAAAATGTCGAAAACATTTGGACCTGTTTGGTTGAAATCCCTTGAAAAATGTGGTATCTTGGTAGAAAATGCCCGAAAGGTTGGGGATGGAATGAAACTGCTGCTGGCTGACAGCTCGGAGATGTTTTGCGCGGCCCTGAAGACTCAGTTGGAACGGTCCCATGAGGTGCAGATCTGCCACGACGGACTGACTGTCGCGCAGATCCTGTTTGATAACTGTCCGGACCTTTTGGTGCTGGATATGATGCTCCCTGGCTTGGACGGATTCACTGTGTTGCAAACACTTCGGGATACGGGAAGATGTGTCCCGGTAATCGTGCTGGCAAACAGACTGACACAGTTTGAATACAACTGGCTGCAGTCCTTACAGGTAGATTCCGTATTGATAAAGCCGTGCACCATATGTGAAACAATGATGCGGATTCAGGAAGTGGCAAGGTATCATAACGGCAGGGAAGCATGTGCTTCTGCGGGCGGTACTTTAGAAAGGATCCTGCTTTCCCTTGGGCTCCGTATGAATTTGGCTGGCTACGAATATGTATCACTGGCGTCCCAGTTTCTTTCGGAGGATCCCGGTCGGACCCTGACCAAGGAGATATATCCTGCGGTGGCAGCTGTGTGCGGTGCGACACCCCAGAGCGTGGAGAGGGCGATTCGGACTGTGATCAGGGATGCCTGGATGCGGCGTAATGAAAATGTTTGGCGGCTTTATTTCTCAGTGGGCCGAGATGGGAGTATTCCTTGTCCTCAAAATGGCACTTTCTTGATGCGGATTGCCGGCTGCCTGATGCAGCTGAAGAAAAAAGCGGATAAATTTTTGATTGGGTACTAGTAATTTCTTTCCTGATGGCGTATAATGTACTGGTTATTATATGCATGTGTGGAGGCATTGCCCAAATGGATAAGAAAGAAAAGAAAAAATGGTCTCTTCGTAGGAAGATCCTGGTTGCGTTGTGTGTAGCGCTCACACTGGTCCTTGTGTTGCTGGTGGCAGCAACAGCATATCTGGAGGGCGTTTTGGGATTGATCAACCGGACCGACCCCGATAAGAATCATTCCGGAATGTCCGAATCGGAATATATGGATTCTGTTTTGGAAGATGAAACATTGGACCCTGATTTTACCGGACCGGAAATGGATCCCAACGATGTGGTTTGGGGAAACAGTACCCAGATAGAGAAAACCGCAGATGTGATCAACATCCTGTTGATCGGTCAGGATCGTCGGCAGGGGGAGGGTCGTTCCCGGTCTGATGCAATGATTTTGTGCACCATCAATAAGAAGGAAAAGACACTGACCCTGTCGTCCTTTATGCGTGATATGTATGTGCAGATTCCCGGCCATAAGGATAACCGGATCAATGCCAGCTATGCCATGGGCGGTATGAAGCTGCTGGATGAGTGCCTCAACAAGAATTTTGGCGTTACCATCGATGGCAATATTGAGGTGGACTTCTTCGGCTTCATGAAGGCAATCGACCTTGTGGGCGGTGTGGAGATTGAATTGACATCCTCGGAAGCTTCCTACCTGAACAAGCATGGAAACTGGGATGTGGAGGATAATGCCAGAAAGTGGAATCTGAAAAAGGGCGTCAATACCCTTAATGGCTCCCAGGCTGTGGCATACTCCCGGATCCGTAAGATTGGAAACGGTGATTTTGGCCGGACCAACCGCCACCGGATTGTTCTCAATGCCCTGTTGGAGAAGGCAAAGACCATGAGCATCACTAAGCTCAATGCACTGCTCCTGGAAGTGCTGCCCCTGCTGACAACGGATCTTTCTAATGCCCAGATCATGGGCTTCACATTGGAGCTGTTCCCGATTTTGTCGGACCTTACAGTGAATACCCAACAGATCCCCGCGGACGGTACCTATAAGATGACCAACATCCGGGGAATGTCTGTGATTCTGCCGGATTTGGAAAAGAATACAAAGATTTTGGAACAGATCATGAAAACAAAATAAATAAAACACCCCGGAGCTTTTGTGAAAGCTCCGGGGTGCGTTGTTTAATCCTGATCCCAGTTGTGCCAAACGTTCTGCACATCGTCGTCTTCTTCCATGATGTCAATGAGCTTTTCCATGAGTTTGATCTGCTCTTCGCTTTCCAGCTTCTGATAGTTCTGGGGAACCATCTCGATCTGGGCAGAGGCGAAGGTGTAGCCCTTGGCGGTCAGTGCGTCGGCAACGCTGTTGAAATCGTCCGGATCGGTGTAGATGGTGAAGCAATCTTCCTCTGCTTCAAAGTCGTCGGCACCACAGTCCATGGCATCCATCATTACGGTGTCTTCATCAAAGTCACCATCTTCGTTGTCGATGACCAGAACACCCTTCTTGTCAAAGCTCCAGCTGACACAGCCGGAAGCGCCAAGATTGCCGCCAAACTTGTCAAAGTGATGACGCATAGAACCTGCGGTACGGTTGCGGTTGTCGGTCATGGTCTCTACGATCACAGCTACACCTCCGGGACCGTAGCCTTCGTAGGTGATGGATTCGTAGCTGTCACCGCCACCAGCACCGGCAGCCTTCTCAAGGCAGCGCTTGATGTTGTCATTGGGCATGTTAGCGGCCTTGGCCTTGGTGATAACAGTGGCAAGGCGGGAGTTGTTGGCGGGATCGGTAATGCCGCCGCCCTCCTTGACAGCAACGATCAGCTCTTTGGCAATTTTTGTAAAGGCTGCAGCGCGCTTTGCGTCCTGTGCACCCTTGGTTTTTTGAATGTTATGCCATTTGGAATGTCCGGACATAAATCATCATCCCTTCTGTTTTTGTAAAAATCTTCATCATATTCTAGCATAGCCTGCAGGTAAAATCAACACATGCTTAAAAGAATTTTGCACAGTCTGTGTGCTTTTGGGACATGGTGACCTCCAGCTGAGGAAACGCCTGGGAAAGTTGCTGTACCAGATACTCACAAACGGGGTTTTCAGTATGGAAGTGACCTGCATCAATAAGACTTATGCCTGCGCTTTGGGCGTCCCAGAAATGATTGTATTTGGCGTCGGCTGTTACAAAGGTGTCGCATCCGGCATCAATGACCTGCTGCAGCTCACCGGCACAGGCACCGCCGCCTACTGCAACACGGCAAA
This sequence comes from Oscillospiraceae bacterium, assembly GCA_017624645.1. Classification (GTDB taxonomy): domain Bacteria; phylum Bacillota; class Clostridia; order Oscillospirales; family Oscillospiraceae; genus Faecousia. The sequence continues at coordinate 2,121 of JAGAMQ010000016.1, read as the reverse complement.
CCTTGTTGCCGCCGTCAGCATAACGAAGACCTTCACAACCAAGACGTTCCTTCACATTGGAAAGAAATGTTTCCAGTGCTTGAGGAGCGACATTACCCATGCGTAGCAGCCCCCAGGGTTTTCCGGCAGCATCGTTGCCTTTGGGTGCAATGACGCAGATATCGTTTAAGCCTAGTTTTTTTGCAAGAATATCGTTGACACCGCCTGGGGCACAGTCCAGATTGGTGTGGGCATTTATGTGGGCAATGCCTTTTTCAATCAGTGTCAGAATGTTGCGGCCTTGTTGGGTATCGTCACTGACAAAACCGGCATCCCAAATCAGCGCGTGGTGGGTCACAAGCAGATCGCATCCCATCTGTGCTGCTTCCCGGCAAACATCCGGGGTGGGGTCCAGTGCTACCAGTATGCGCGTAACCTTTTGGGTCTTTCTTCCGCAGTTTAAACCCACCCGATCCCAATCCTCTGCCATGGAAGCGGGGGCTATTGTTTCTAAATATGCAAGAACATCAGCTACGGTTACCATAGACGATCTCCTCCATGTTGTCGATTTCTTCAAGAATTGCTTTATATGTCGCCAGCCGTTCACCGCCGGAATGTTCCAAACCCTCAACGGTTTTGCGGATGCCGCCTCGAACCCGGTCAAAAAATTCCCGGAGCAAGGGAGAGCCGCTGTGTAAAAGGGCAGGGGAGATGTGACACTGACCGGGAGTAAGGAGCGATGCAGAGCCATAGCGAACGCGCATCACAGGATAGATGAATTTACCGTCCTCTGCAAGGGTCTCCTCCAAAATAGCATAGCTGTTTTGGGAAAGATAGCGCCGAAGCTCCGGTCTGCGGGACTGACATTGCAGGATCAGGGTATAGGAACTGTCCTTCAGCCAAGGTGCGGCCTCCAGAATGGAAATCATGGTGTCAGCCCCCATGCCGGCGCAGACCATGGTATCAAAGTCCCGGGGGATACAGGCGGTCCCGTCGGAAAGACAAAAGGTCATTTTGTCGCTGACACCGTATTTTTCTGCATTGCGGACAGCACTGTTCAGGGGCTGCTCATTTACATCTGCTGCGATTACACTTTTTGCGATCCCGTTTACCAAAAGGTGGATCCCCAGATAGCCGTGATCACATCCAATATCTGCCACCACAGCACCGGTGGGCACAAACGATGCACAGGCCTTTAGTCGGTTGGAAAGAGGAATGGTCATTTTATCACCTCAAAAGAAACTGCCATCCCGGTGTACGGGATGGCAGAACCGGAACGGATTAGGCGTTTTCAGTCTTGTTAGCCTGGTCAGCCTCGTAAGCCTCCAGGAAGTGGTTCAGCTGAGCGAGGAAAGGCTCACAGTCGATGCCGTGAACGGCACAAGCTTCTTCGACAGTCTCACCCCGGGAAGAGGGGCAGCCCAGACAGTGCATGCCGATGGCAAAGAACAGAGGTGCAGCCTGAGGAGCTACATCCAGCACATCACCGATAATGGTGGTCTTTTCGATTTTTACAGCCATGATAATGACCTCCTGTTTGTTTTTCTGCCTCATTATAACCGCATATGGGGAAAAATACAAGAGGCAATTATGGGTATTTGTCGCACAAAGAAAAAAGAATTAAAAAAATATAAAAAAGGTCTTGCATTTTACAAAACAATGTGCTATTATACTGTGGCGCGTGAAACAATGCGTTATGCGCCGGTAGCTCAGTTGGATAGAGTGACTGGCTACGAACCAGTAGGTCAGGGGTTCGAGTCCCTTCCGGCGTACCAAAAATTCCAGATACCCATTCGGGTGTCTGGAATTTTTTATACACCGAGGGACTCGAAAGGGCGGCACCAGTGCGCACACTGGTGTAAAAATTGAGAGCTGGCGAGCAATTTTTAGCCCGTGGGAGAGTCCATAGAAGAAAGTCGCATCCCGTAGGGATGTTGGCTTTCTTCTATTTTGTTTTGCGAAGTGTTAAAGACGTGCGTCGCCGACGGCTTGAGGTCGGCGAACCTCTATTTTGCTCCGCAGGGGCAAAAATGCATATCGAGTCCCTTCCAGCGTACGCCATCAAGGTATCACTTTCTTGACATTCTTGCCACCACTGTTATAAAATAGACAAGAGGTGATGCAGATGACAGTCAGTGAAAT
>JAGAMQ010000190.1 GCA_017624645.1 Oscillospiraceae bacterium | reverse complement strand
GTCCGCCAAAGTATGATGCGAGAAAAGCCTTAGTTCGCGGAACCCTTTTTCCGGGTCTTGACCTTCCTTTCATGGGAATGGTTAATAAAAACGAAAAGCCTGTCACTCCGTTGACAGAACTACAAACCATGGCATTTGTGATTCAGGAACTGGCTCTGTACCTGGATACACACAGAGACGATGCGGAAGCCCTTGAGATGTACCGTGCTTATCAGGCTCTTTATAAGGAAGGAAAAGAGGCTTATGAAAAGATGTGCGGGCCGCTGAATCATATGTCCCCCGGCGAAGGTGGATACAGGTGGCTGGATGATCCGTGGCCTTGGGAATATGCGAAAAATCGGGAGGTCTGACCATGTTTATCTATGACAAAAAGCTCCAATATCCTGTAAAGATCGACCGACCCAATCCCAGACTTGCTGCTGTGATCATATCCCAGTACGGTGGTCCTGACGGCGAACTGGGGGCATCCTTGCGATATTTGTCGCAAAGATATTCTATGCCCTTTGATGAGCTGAAGGGCCTTCTCACAGACATTGGCACGGAGGAACTCGGTCACCTGGAAATGGTTGGCGCGATTGTGCATCAGCTTACCAGGAATCTGAAAGACTCTCAGATTCAGGATTCAGCCTTTGCGCCCTATTTTGTGGATCACACTACGGGTGTGTATCCTCAATTTGCGTCAGGAACCCCCTGGACTGCAGCCACAATTGCAGTTAAGGGGGATCCCATTGCGGATCTGACGGAAGATTTGGCAGCAGAACAGAAGGCCAGAGTCACCTATGATAATATTCTTCGATTGAGTGATGATCCGGATGTGAATAATGTCATCAAATTCCTCCGGGAGCGGGAGGTTGTTCACTTCCAGAGATTCGGTGAGGCTATGCAGCTTCTGCGTGAAAAGCTAAATCAAAAGAATGTATATTATATGAATCCCGCATTTGATATGTAAAATCTTGCGCAGGCATCCTCGGTGCCTGCGTGTACATGAAAATCCCCCGAAGCCGGTCTTCCGGCATCAGGGGATTTTATCATACGGTTCGTTCTGTAAGGGATCGTGCCATATGTGCCATATAATCAGGTTCAGTAAAAGCACTCAGGGCGCAGATTGCAGATTCTGTATAAGTGCGTACCAATTCATCGCACTTTTTGAGTCCGTACAGCTGGACAAATGTGTTCTTGTTTTCATCAACACCCACTGCTTTGCCCAATTCTTTTGCATTACCGATGACATCCAGCATGTCATCCCGTATTTGGAATGAAAGACCGAGATTTGCGGCAAAGTCGGCTGCGGCCTTCAGCTGCTCCGCGGATCCTCCTGCTGCAATGACACCCAGCATGCATGCGGCACGGATCAAAGCCCCGGTCTTTCTGGATTGGATATCCAACACTTCCTGTTGCGTACATTGGCGCTGCTCGCTTTGCATATCCAAAACCTGACCGCCTACCATACCACATTCACCGGCACATTGTGACAGAACCTCTACCGCTTTGATCCGTGCATCTGCAGGCAGATCTGCGGTTGACAACTGATGAAATGCCGCGGTAAGAAGTCCGTCACCGGCAAGAACCGCAACTGCTTCGCCAAAGACCTTATGATTGGTCAGCCGCCCACGTCTGTAGTCGTCATTATCCATACAGGGCAGATCGTCGTGGATCAGACTATATGTATGGATCATCTCAACAGCAGCGGCAAAATTGACGGCGGAATACCAATCTCCGCCGCACATACGGCAAAATTCAAATACAAAGATGGGACGAAGACGCTTACCGCCTGCTAGAAGACTGTAACGCATGGCGTCAAACAGGGTCTCTTGCGGCTCTGCATCGTAAACAAAGCATTTCTCTTCGAAATAGGATTCAATGTATGACCGATATGTTTCCGTGATGGATGTGTGATCAGTCTTCATAATGAAAATTCTCCTCTCGGGGTGTTCCGTCAACATCAGGCACGATTTTCTTCACTTCCAGCTCTGCCTCGTCCAACAGCTTTCCACAGCTCTGGACCAACTCAGTGCCTTCACGGAACAATTTAAGGGATTCCTCCAAAGCAACGTCACCACGCTCCATGGCACGGACGATTTGCTCCAAGCGTAGCATACTTTCTTCAAATGTCTTATTGTTTTCAGCCATAGTCATTCTCCTTTGTTTTCTCGACAGTTGCAGAAATTACACCGTCGCTGACTGTGATGGTTATGGTATCGTTTTTTTGGATATCCCTGACAGAACGAAGAATTGCACCGGTTGCATCGGTAGCCATTGCGTATCCACGGGTCAGGATCTTCAACGGGCTCATAGCGTCAAGGGTTGCGGTTAATGCAATATAACCCTCCTTCTTTGCGGAGATATTTCTCTGCTCCAGGGAGATAAGCTTGCTTTTCAAATGGGAAAGTGCGGTTCTTCGCTGGAGCACATATCTGTCAGGGCTTTGAAGTGCAGGGCTTTGGGACAGTAAGTGAAGATGCTTTCTGGCACTGTCCAGTTGCTTTTGCATACTGGTATTCATAGCAGTGTATGCGGAGTCCAGAGTTTGCCGCAAGGCATTTTGATCCGGTACAGCCAGTTCTGCACCGTTAGAGGGGGTAGCTGCCCGAAGATCGGCTACATAGTCACAGATTGTAACATCCGGCTCGTGTCCCACGGCGGAAATAACAGGAATCTGTGAATGATAGATTGCGTGGGCAACGGGCTCTTCGTTAAATGCCCAAAGATCCTCGATGGATCCTCCTCCCCTGCCCACAATCAGCAGATCTGCCAATTGGTGGCGATTTGCATAATGGATGGCGGCGGCAATTTCGCCGGGGGCTTCTGCACCCTGAACTCTTACAGGTAACAGCAGCACTTTTGCCAAAGGGTATCGCTTTTTTAAAATGCGCAGCATATCGTGAATTGCGGCTCCGGCGGGGCTGCTGACAATACCAATGGTTTGGGGGTATTGCGGGATCTTTCTCTTATGTGCAGGATCAAACAAACCCTCTGCGGCAAGCTTTTTCTTCAACTGCTCAAAAGCGGTATGCAGGTCCCCTACCCCGTCCGGCGCCATTGTATTCACATAAAGCTGATATGCCCCGTCCCGGGGGTAGACAGAGATCTTGCCTACGGCAATAATCTGCATGCCGTTTTCCGGTTTGAACCGAAGGCGCATCGCGCTTCCCCGGAACATGACGCACTTAAGGGCACTGGATTCATCCTTTAATGTAAAGTAATGATGTCCGGAAGGATACAGTTTGTAATTGCTGATCTCACCCCTTACTGCCACTCCGGCCAGTAAATGATCGTTATCCAATATGCTGCGAATGTAATCATTTACCTGTGAAATGGAAAGGATCTGTTGAGACATAAGAATCACTCCTTGATGCGGTGAGCCAGAACTGCAACGCCCATAGCATTGTCTGTAGCAAATTGAGGTTCAGAAAAAATCGGCGACAGAGGCTGCAGTGTACGGCGGAGCATGCTGTTTGAGGCAACTCCTCCGGAGAAGACGATTGGATAATCCTTGTATTGCTGCAACGCCTCCTGACTTACCTGATAGATGGTGTTGCAAATGCAGCGCAAGGCATATGCGGCGGTTTCCTCCTTGCTCCCACAGAAGTCAAAGTGTTGCTTGACCTTGTTCTGGATACCGGAGAAGGAAAACTGAAGTTCTTGGTGTTTTACACGGAAATAATCCTTGCCTGCTGCGTCGGAAGACAGCTGATCAAGGCGTTTTCCAGAGGGAAATGCCACACCCAGCAACTGACCGGTTCTGTCGATCAGCTGACCGGCGGAAATATCGGTGGTTCCGCCAATGCGGGTACATTGCACATTGCGTCCATCCGGCTCTACAAGGAGTAGCTCGGTGGTTCCACCGGATAAATGCCACGCCAAATGGGGAACATCCAGAAGATCCAATCTGCCCGCACTCCAAAGGGCTGCGGCAATATGACCCTGCTGGTGGGAACACACAACAAGAGGCACGTGGAGATGATCAGAAAGGAGTTTGGCGTGAGAGTATCCAACCATGAAGCACGGCATATAACTCCCCTCTACGCCTCTGGGACGGGTGCTGACGCCGATAGCGGTGACGGAATCCGGTTCTATATCGGAAAACAGCCTGCCGGAAAGCTCCGGCAGGCTCTTGATATGCTGAAATACCGCATCGCTTTGACGAAGACCAAGCTCACCTTCCTTTACAGGAAGGAGTTTGGAGCAATTCACACCATGTAGTCCGTCATACCAGGCCACGGAAGTTGTATAATTGCTTGTATCAAATCCGATTACGCTCATTGGTCCTCCTTGGGTTCAAGTCCCCGCGCAAAGGATCCAAGGATGCCGTTTACGAAGGCACCGGTGTCCTCCCCGTCGTATTTCTTGACAATACGAACGGCTTCGGAGATGGCAACTCCTGTGGGGACATCGTCCATATAGAGAATCTCAAAAATAGCAAGCCGCATCACGGCTCTTGCTAATCTGGAGATCCGGGACAGATCCCAGCTGATTGCATATTGACGGATAAAGGCATCCAACTCGTCGCATCGGTTGGCGACACCGGAAACCACATTGTCAAGATATGCAACCTGGGAGGGATTGGGACGGTCGGAATACACTGGGTTTTCACCGGAAAGCTGTGTGTAATACTCTCTTTCCAACCGCAGCGCAACGATCTCTTCCGGCTCTTCTCCGGTGAAATCTCTGCCGTATATCAGATGTACAGCCAGTTCTCTGGCGTTTGCTCTTGTCATAGGAAACCTCTTACTGGCGGATGATACCGCAGACATTCACATTGATCGTGGAGACCTTTACATTGGTGGTAGATTCAATGGCGTTTGTGACTGCCTCCTGCACAGCTTTTGCGACGGTGACAACACTCTGTCCGTATCCGACGTTTACGTTACAGTCGATGGTGAGCTCGTCATTCTCGCTGATAGCGATTTTCATGCCTTTGCCCCAATTCTTCTTGCCGATCATTTCAACGATGTCAACGCCAGGCTTGACGCTCAAACCCACAACGCCCTCCACTTCAGATACAGCTTGGGCAACAATGGTGGCGATTACCTCTTCGGAAATCATGACGGTGCCGTTTTCCAACTCCTGAGTAATATACTGCTTGTTCTCTGCCATAAGGAAGTCCTCCTATACTATTATCATGCAGGTGCATGACATACTTTTACTTATTGTACCACGAATCCAAAAAAAATACAACAGTTTTATTTACGCAGAAAAGCCCCAAAGGATACCCTTGGGGCTTTGAGTTACTGTACCTCCACAACACGGATGTTATCCATTTCAAATTCCGCCTGCGTCATAACAATATCGGCGATAACGGCAACATCTGCTTCCTGCAATCCGCTTTCCGGTGATGCCACAGCCACAGAGATCCCGCCTTCGCTGATATAGGCTACACAATCCGTATATCCCTTTGCTACCACGAGGCTTTCGATCTGTGCTTCACACAATGCGGTTTGAACGATCTGCTCCAGTTTTGCATTGGATTGGGCAGATTCCGCATCTTCACTGTATGCCATTGCTTCCTGAAGCAAACCGACAGCACTGTCTCTTGCCTGTTGTCGCGAAAGTCTGACAGCGGCAAAATAGTCAGATGTAGTTGTATCTGAGACTGTCAGATCCAAGGATGGGTCTTCATTGATAACCAGTGTGTCCGGTGATAATATTTTGTCCGCATTGAGTGTATCGGTCAAATCTGTTGTTGCCTGATCTTCGGTGTAGATCCAATTCACATAGATACCGGCACAAACGGTTACCAATACAGCCCCTGCCACCAGATTCTTCTTCCATTTTTTCATCGTTATGGCCTCCGATCATTCCATTTTTAATACAGAAATTTTATCAGTACTTAATCCTGTTACTTTTGATACAGCATCCACCACAGCAAAGGTAACTGTTGGAGTTTGAGCACCGTCGCAAACAACCAATGCACCTCTATAAACCGGTGCGTTTTTGTTTTTGACCAATCCGCTTTCGTTTCTCTCACTGTCACTGATTACAACAGTACTGCTACGGTTTGTGCCGCTGGTATCATTTGTTGTATGATCGTTATCTGTTTGATAGATAACCTCCTCCCCTGCTGCTATGGTCAGCATCACCCGCACGCGTCCGGCGCCTTGAATGGTGCTCAGAATTGTTTCCAGTTGTTGGGAAAGCGGTTCCGTTGACGAACTCGTCGTTGCTGCTTTCCCAGACTCTCCCGACCTACTGTTACCGGTTGGCAGCAGCATCAGCACCAGACCTAT
>JAGAMQ010000189.1 GCA_017624645.1 Oscillospiraceae bacterium | reverse complement strand
GTATTAGAATTCCCGTTAGAACTGGGATCGTTTTAGAAACGATGGAATGCCCGAAACCCGCATGGTTAAAGGGTTTTCGGCGTTTCGGCTTCCGTTTGGCGAAGAAGATTTCGAGTCAGCCCCGTTATGACCACTTCGATACGTCTCCATATATTTCACTCCGTATGGAGTAAAAAACAATATTCAATTATGAAACAACGGGGCAGCCCCGTTATGTCCTGTTGCGGTGCCCGATATCTTCCTCGGCGACGGTTGCATTATAACAGCCAACGCCATAAAAATCAAGCATTTCTTGCGCAAGTCATTGAGCATCACTGCCCGTTTTTGTTGACAAGTGTCGAAACATCCCGTAAAATACTAAATAATATCTATCAACAAAATGTTTTGGAAAGGAAGAGGGAACACTTGATTACGCATAAGACTGCGAAGAATAAGAAATTGTGGGTGTTGATTGTTGTTGAAGCCCTTGCCCTTGCAGCATTGCTGGTATGGTTGGTAATTTTGATGAAGCCATGGCAGTCTCCTGTGCAACCGCAGGTAACTGTGGAGGCAGGTACAGCTTCCGTTGATGTGAAGCTTTTTCAGGTGGATCCGGAAAAGCCTTTGACACCGGCAACGGATCTGACCCTGCTGGACCTTACAAAGGTTGGTACTTATGAGATAGTGTTCCTGTACAGGGACAGACCCTACAACAGCACCCTGTTTGTGGTTGACACCACGCCCCCTGCTGTCAAAACCGCACCGCAGCAGATATACAATGATGAAACGCTCCCTCCGGAGGTGTTTGTGACGGAAATATCCGATATATCCCAAGTGACGGTGACATTTGTGCAACAGCCGGTTTTTACCCAGGTAGGGGAACAGACAGTGTCTGTGCTCGTCACTGATGCCAGTGGAAATGCTGTAACGGTTACGGAAAAACTGACAGTCATTGCGGATACCACACCACCCCAATTCAGTGAGCTCCCGGATATTACGGTGCAGGTGAACGGTTCTGTATCCTACAAAAAAGATGTAAATGTTTCTGATGACAGGGACGGAGCACTGACCTTTGAGGTGGACACCTCCGGCGTGGATCTTCAGAAAGCGGGTAGTTATATCGCTGTGTATTCTGCCCGGGACAAAAGTGGCAATGAGACCAAGGCAGAGCGAAAGATCACCGTTCAGGAGCAGCCTGTGATCAACCGGGAACTGGTGGATCAGCTGGCGAAGGAGACCATTGCCAAGATCCTTACTGACGGCATGACACCCCAGCAAAAGGCAAAGGCAGTATTCACATGGGTTCGTAAAAACATGACCTATGTTTCTTCACCGGAAACGGATATTCCCAATGCCGCCTATGTGGCGTTTGTGAAAAAACGGGGCGATTGCACCAACTACTATGCGGTGACCTCTGTTTTGCTGGACAATTGCGGGATCGAGAATAGGAAGATCGAGCGTTCCGGTGGAAAGACCGACCATGTCTGGCTTCTTGTGAATGTGGGCAGCGGATGGTATCACATGGATACTTCTCCCCAAAGCCTGAAGGACCCCTTTGTGTGTTTTATGAAGACGGACCAGGAGGTCTGGGATTATGCCAAAAAGAGAAAAGATGGGAGAACGGATTACTACAGTTTTGATACGACGGCATATCCGGAACGGGCAACGGAAAAGTATGACGGTTGATCCCCAGAAAAGGAGAGGGGACCCCTGTGGTGGCAACCTTTTGGATAGCGTCCAATTCAGAAGCAATCAGATAAATCATTGAATTATGCAGAATACGTTAAATCGTTTATTGTAAAATTTCAACGCTGTGTTATGATGAAACGGGGGATTTCCCCAATTCTAATACTGTGCTGTTACAACAAGGAGGAACTGTTATGACCCTGCGCCAGATAGCAGATGCCATTGGCATCGGAGAGTATCAGCCTTTTTTGGATGAGATCTATGAGAACATGACCTTCACCGATGAACCGGCAGTGGATCTTTCCCTTATTGACCGGCTGCAGGAGGAGTGGAATCTTTTCAATGATTATTATCAGCTGGTCAGAGCTGTTGGTTTTCAGATCAACGGTGACGAGCTTCGCAGCAAATGGGTGAAGGTTACCGCAACCCATGCTTTGGCAACCCCTCTGGTGGAAGCCAAGCAGGTTCCTGCACCTGCCTTCGACGGGACTGTGGTTACCAATTTGCTGCCTCTATATACCATGCTGCCCGTGATACCCGTGGGGATGCAGGACTATTTGGACCGTGGCTTTACCCGGGAGGAAGTGACCCGTTTGGTTCGGGGCTATTATGACGGCATGAGCATTGTCCATCACCGTACCGGTATGCCCGGTGTGGATAAGACATATTATAACTGGCTGATGACTTTTGCTAAGTCCCGGATCTTCCGTACAGAGGGACTGCAGTTTGAGATGAGAAAGGCACCGGACCAAGTGGTCTATCTGAAGAATAAGCAAACGGGACAGGTCGTTCCTGTGATGTGCAGCGGCATGATCCACCGCAGCGGCAGACAGATTCTGGGCAGCGCAGGCTATGAGGACGCAGAGGGCGCATTTGAAGGTGTTTTCCGGGAGGATGCCCAGGCATTTTACGGCCACGGCTGCTTTGACGGTGTCATCGATACAGAAGAGAAGGCATTTCCCAAGGCTGAATGGGAAGTATTTCTTGCCCCCGGCGGAGACTGCATAAGCATCCACATCCCTAGAGGTACCGATATCTCTCCTGCAGCACTGGATGAATCCCTGGAAGAGGGCTGCCGGATTGCTGCACAGCGGTATCCGGAGCATAACGGCCACGCCATCTACGGTTCCTCCTGGATTTTGGATCCTGGATTGGAGGAGATGGTGGGGTCCCACTCCAACATAACCCGACTGCAGAACCGCTTTGTAAAGTACCCCCAGAAGTCCGATGGCACCTCCGTGTTCAGTTTCGTCTTTGACGGAAAACCGGAGAAGCTGGAGGATCTGGAGGAGACCACCAGCCTGCACAGAAAGCTGAAGAAGCTGTACCTTGACGGCGGCTATAACCACATTTATGCGGGAATTATTGTAAATGAGGGATAAGACAATGAATGTTTTGACTATTTCCAACAGCTTCGGCGTAGACGCCACCCGATATCTGCACCAGATTGCACGGCAGGAGGGGGTCGAGCTGAATGATGCCTGCCTGTATATCAGCGGCTGCGTGCTGGAACGGCACTACCGCAACATGATCAGTGAAGAACGGGCATACGAACTGTTTTACAACGGCAGCAACACTTGTTTCAAGGTTTCTATGAAGGAAGCACTGCTCAACCGCAGCTGGGATATCATTTCCATTCAGCAGGGAAGCTTCCACAGTGCGTTCCCCGACAAGTATGACCCCTATGCCGAGTCCGTCGCTGCCTATATCCGGGAGTGCTGCCCCAAGGCGAAGCTGATTGTTCAGCAGACCTGGGCATTTCAGGAGGGAAATGAGCGGCTGGATCGGGTTGGATTCCCTTCCCAGGCAGCTATGTTTGCCGAAATTGAGAAGGCTTATGAAAAGATGGTGAAGACCGTGGATGCCGAGGGTTTGATCCCTTCCGGTAAGCTGGTGCAGCTTTTGGGTGAAAACGGTATTGAAAAGACCCACAGGGACGGTTTGCATGTAACCAAAGGTCTGGGCAGATATGCCCTGGGACTTCTGTGGTACCGGATGCTTACCGGACGCTCTGTGGCAAACAATGCTTTCCGGGATTTTGATGAGCCTGTAACAGAAGAGGAGATTGCCATTGCCACTCGGTTGGTAGAAAGCTTCCAGCCTGTCTTTTAAGAAGAGCCGGTGCGTATGCACCGGCTTTTTTGGGCATACTGATGGAGAACACAAAAAAGGGAGTGGTCAGTATGATCGAACAAGATACCGTAAAGCTGCTTCGGGAATGTGATGCCGGGGTGAAGATGGGCGTGGAATCCATCGAGGATGTGGTGAATCGTGTCCAAAGCAATAAGCTTAAGGACTGCCTGCTGGCATGTAAAGATGCCCACAATGAGCTGGGACATGAGATCGCCAACCAGCTGGGTAAATTCGGTGATGATGGAAAAGAACCCAATCCGGTGGCAAAGGGAATGTCCTGGATGAAGACCAATATGAAAATGGCCTTTGATGATACAGACCGGACGATAGCGTCTCTCATGACCGATGGCTGCAATATGGGTGTAAAATCCCTGAACCGGTATCTCAATCAGTATGAGGCAGCAGATGAGGTGTCCAAGGATATTACTAAGCGGCTGATCCATCTGGAAGAGCGGCTGG
>JAGAMQ010000188.1 GCA_017624645.1 Oscillospiraceae bacterium | reverse complement strand
TACCGAGCCTAAAGAGCCAGCGGGTAAAAAGCCGGAGGAAAAGAAACCGGATAAAAAAGCACCGGCAACCGATCCAAAACCCAAAGCTGCCACAGAGCCGAAAAAACCTGACCCTAAAGCAGCTCCTGGGGATGCTGCCAAAAGCACACCCGCCGCAGATCCCAAGAAAGGTGAAACCGCTCCCCCTACCGCAGAAGGCAAAGGCAAACCTGCCACCGATCCCAAGAAGCCGGAAGATAAGGCCCCGGCTGCTGACCCCAAGGGTAAACCTGTTGACACTCCTAAAAAGGAAGATACCAAAGGCCCCATTACGGTAAGTGGCAAAGATAAGGTCGAAATCCCTATCGTGCCGAAAAGCCAGCCGGAGATTGGTCATTCCAGAGCTGCAGCCGCCGCAATATATTTACAAAGTCAGGACAAAAAAGAGCAAACCGTCCCCGTCGCTGGCAAAGCACCCCTTACCCCTGCACAAAAGGGTGGGCAGACACGCAAGGAGCATAATCAAGCCGCAAAGGATTTTATGGACGGCAAAGCTACCATTGACGGTAAGCCTATTGAGCCGCTGAAATCTGTTCCCGCAGGCAAACCCAAAGAAGAAACCGCCGTAGGCCCTGCACAGGAAGCGGAAGGCCCCAAGGGTATCGTTATCACGCAGGTTTTCGATGACCGTCTGGCTCCCCCCAGTGAAGCAGACCTCAAAAAGCTGCCCATCCCCAAAGAGGGCGAAGCCTTTTCTATGCGGCTGCACCCGGCATACTTCTTTGAGTTCCTGGAACACCCCTTTACCATAAACCGGGAAACCAAGGACTACAAGGATCTGCGTGAATCCATTAAGGAGAACGGCATCAGAGATCCCGTCTACTGCCGTCCCAGAGATAAGGGCGGCTTGGAAATTATCTCCGGCCACCGTCGTCACGATATTGGTACGGAACTGAATTATCCCATCCCCACCATTATTGTCCAAGCCGATGATGATACTGCCCGTATCGCCGTGGTGGATGGCAACCTGCACCGAATGGATATTCCTACTTCTGAACTGGCAAGAGCCGCCAAAATGAAGATGGAAGCGCTGACCCGGAAGGCAGGCCGCCGCTCCAAGATGGAGCAGCTTACCGCACCCCAAAAGCGTTCCGATCAGCAGGTAGCCGATGATATGGGCATGAGCCGTAACCAAGTCCAGCGCCTTGTTCGTATTGATTCCCTTGTCCCCGAGCTGAAGCAGCAGGTGGACGATAAAAAGCTCCCCTTTAATACGGCGGTGGAGTTGTCCTATATGAACCCGGACGAGCAGAAGAAAGTCGTTGACTTCATGCAAAAGGAACAGGTCACGCCCTCTATGGCACAGGCAACCGCACTGAAAGAGGCCAGCAAACACGCTGCTACTCTGGAGAAGTACACGCCCTCTCTTGCCCCTGAGCATAAGGTGGACGAGAAGAAAATCGCGTCCATTATCAAGCCAAAGAAAGAGCCGGAGTTGAAAGTGACTTTGACTGCTGATGAACTGCGCGGCTATTTCCCGGATAAGCAGCCTACTGTTGCGGAAGCAAAGCGGGCCATCTTTGACGGACTGGATATGCGGAAAAAGGCACTGGAAAAGCAGGCCAAAAAGCAGGAAATCAAGAATCCTGCCCGATAACGGAGGGCAGCTATGGATGCCAAGTTTGAATTTACCGCATTTGTCGAGAATTTGAATAGCCGCACACGGGGCAAGGTCTCCGGCGCACACCTGACCTTTCCCACAACCACAGAACTGGTACAGGCTACCCTAAACTTGATTGGTGTGGATGGATTGCGAAATGAGGAAATCATCGTTACCGATTACACCATCAGCATTCCCGGCCTGCGCTCTGTTCTTGGCGAGTACGCCGACATTGACGAACTGAATTACCTTGCCCACCGGATTCAGGGCATGACCCCGGAGGAACAAGCCAAATTCGTTTCCGCACTGAAACACGGCGAATATGCTGACGGTCTGCAGGATGTTATCAATCTGACCTACAATCTGGACTGCTATGAGCTGATCCCCGAGGTCACGACCTACGAGGAATACGGGCGGTATCTTGCAGAAAGTCAGCGAGATTTTCAGCTTCCGGCCAAAGCTGCTATGTACTTTGACTATGCTTCCTACGGTGAAGATTCCGCTATCAACGAGGGCGGCGAGCTGACCCCACAGGGGTACATCTACAACAATCAATCCCACTTTGAGGATGTGTACGATGGCAAGAATGTCCCAGAGGAATACCGGGTATTCAAGTACCCTATGCAAATGAGGGCAAAGCAGAGCAAGCAGCCAAAACCGCCCAAGCCGCCTATGCGTTAGGAGGTCTGCCATGAACGAGTATGAACGCAAAAAGCAGGCCCGGATTGAGCGATACCGAGAGCGGGCAGGACAGGCCAGAGCCGAAAGCAGCGCACTATCCCGGCAAGCCAGTGATATGCTGTCTGCCATTCCACCGGGGCAGCCACTTTTGGTTGACCACTACTCCTACAAGTCGGATAAGCGATACCGGGAGAAAATCGGCAAGAAAATGGATCAGTCCATTGCCGCAGGCGAAAAGGCTGAATACTATGAGCAAAAGGCAAGAGCCGCCGAGCTGAACACCGCTATTTCCTCTGACGATCCCGAAGCACTCCAAAAGCTGACAGATAAGCTGTCCCGGCTCAAAGATACCCAATCCTTAATGAAGAAGGTCAATGCTTACTACCGCAAACACCAAACTTGCCGTGGCTGTGAGGGTATATCACCGGAGCAGGCCGCAGAGCTGGACGAAGGGATGGCAAATGCCCATTCGTGGGAAACCGCTCCATATCCACCCTATTTGCTGTCCAATCTGAATCAAGAGATTCACCGCATTGAAAAACGCATTGAGCAGCTATCCCATGTAAAAGAGGGCGGTTTTCAAGGCTGGGAATTTGACGGCGGCGAGGTGGTAGCCAATGTGGAGAAAAACCGCTTGCAGGTTTTCTTTGACAGTATTCCCCCGGAGGAAGTACGCACCGCATTGAAAGGTCACGGATTCCGATGGGCAAGGAGCGAGGGTGCATGGCAACGGCAGCTCAGTCAAAACGCCATCTATTCCGCAAGGCGCATCCCGGCGATCCGTCCCACAGACGGCTCTGATCCCCTAAAGGTACAGCCGAAGAAGAAATCCACACCCCAAAGATAGGAGGAATATTTTGAACAGAATCAACGCAAATCTACACCGCCTGCCCCATGTGACAGTGCTGGGTATCCCTGCCCTTATTACACCCCATAAGGTCAGCCGGTCTACTGTCCATCTTGGCATTTACTGCTATGAGCTGAAAGGCAACGGCAATGCTCTGGAATACCCTATGATTGTTGCCGATGAAGTCCCCGATGCGGAATGTGTCGGCACCATGCTGACCCTTGCCCCGATGCTGATGGAACGGGTACACCAGCTTATGCTGCTGCCCGGAGATATTGAAGAATCCGGGGACAATTACAGATATACTCCCGCTGAATTTGAACGGATGTATTTCGAGGGGTGAAGCCACGCACAGCGCAGGCCGTAGGCTTGCGCTGTACGAGCAAGTATGGCATTTTGATAGCAAAATGCCGCTTGTTAGGGGCAGGCCCCTAATACCCCACGAAAATGCGTCCCAAGTTGGGACACAATTCCACGATATGAAAGGGTGTGAAATATGGCACCTGACTTTTCCCCTTGGGGAAAGATCGATTGGAGCGAAACCCTGGCACCTGGCTTTGAAATGGTTGCCACTCCCAGTCATGGTGGCATTATGGTGTCCAGGGATGCTTCCTTTATGTTATCTCCCGCTGCCCGGAAATGTGGCTCATGGAACGGCGGTTATCTCTGCTTTGAAGAAGATGCCGACGAAAATGTGGTACTGCGGGAGCTGCTGGATATGAAGCTCTGGCAGATCCCAGACCGTATCAAAGACCGGGCAGCATTTGTGGAGAATATCGATCAGAATATCCGCAAATACAATCCCGGCTACTGGAGCGCAAGGGAAAAGCGGCTGTCCCAAAAGGACAGGCCGCCCCAACGCCCCCGGCCAGCGGTGAGATGATCTATGCGGGTAAATGTAAAAACTGTTCCGGTGCGGTTTACCGCAGAGGAATACGCCCATTTGCAGGCCACCGCCGCAGCCGCCGGATTGAAGATCGAAACGACGGTTCGCAAATTGGTAATGGACTGCCAACTGCGACCCCGGCCACCCAATGAATATGCCGACCTTCTCCGGGAGCTATCGGCCATCGGCAACAATATCAACCAAATCGCATACTGGGCCAATGCCCAAAAAGGCATTACCGATACACATGTAGAGGATGCCGTTGCCCTTGTCAACCGGGCATGGCGGCTAATAAAGGAAACCCTGTAATGGCCTATGACAAGATCATCCCTATCAAGGGCAGACTTGACCACTGTGTAAATTATGTTCTCAATCCCGAAAAGACGGATTTGGGCCGGGTGTTGGAATACATCGGCAATGCCGACAAGACCATTACCCCGGACGGCAGAGCGGTTTTAGAGACTGCTATCAACTGTCAGCTTGAAACGGCCTACCGGGAAATGATGGACACGAAAAAACGGTGGTCAAAACGGGGCGGTGTACTGGGGTATCATTTGGTACATTCCTATGCCCCCGGTGAAGTGACCCCGGAACAGGCTCATGCCATCGGTGTGGAATTTGCCCAGCAGCTTTTGCAGGGCAAATATGAGGTTGTGGTATCCACCCATCTTGACCATGACCATATCCACAATCATATCCTGTTCAATTCCGTTTCTTTGATAGACGGCAAAAAGTATCGGGATGATTTCAAAGCCTATTACGGTGACATTCGTGGTACTTCCAATGCCGTCAGCCGCAAGCATGGTCTGTCCGTCATTACCCCGGAGGGTAGCGGAAAGCATTATGCCGAATGGGATGCCCAGCGCAAGGGCAAGCAGACCGTCCGTGGTCTGATAAAGCAGGATATTGATGCCGTGATCGAACAGTCCTTTACCTATGCCAGCTTCCTTGCCGGACTAAGGAAGCTCGGCTATGAAATCAAGTCCGGTTCCAATATTAAGCACACAGCCGTCAAACCGCCGGGAGGTGGATTCTTTGCCCGTCTGGACAGCTTGGGAACAGGCTATACAGAGGACGATATAAAACGGCGGCTGTCTGCATCCCGTTCCGGCTCTGCACCGAAAACACAGGCCCAGACCCAAAGCAAGCTGCCTAAGCGATACACCTATTCCCGTGGGACTGTCCCACGCAAGGGTCAAAAATTAAGGGGATTCCGGGCCTTGTATGTTCACTATCTGTTTTTCCTTGGATTGCAGAAACCGGGGCCGAAACGGAAATACATTCCTTTTTCTGTTCGCAAAGAAGTAACTAAGCTACACCGATACAAGGCGCAGTTTTCCCTATTGCAACAGTACCGCATTGAAACGGATACCCAGCTTGATATGCTGAAAGACGCTCTGCAAGCTGAAATCGATGCTCTGACCGGGCAGCGCAAATCGCTGTACAAGCAGAGCCGACAAGGAGAGGAAGTCAGCGGCCAGATCGATGCTATCAATACCAAGCTGCGGCAGCTCCGGCAGCGGATAAGGCTATGCGACCATATCGCAGAGGACACGCCAAGGATCAAGGCACAGTTACAGCAATGTGAGCAAACAGAAAAGGAAGCACAAGCAAAATCCAAAAGCAAACAACGAAAACCGAAAGGGGGTTATGACCTATGGCAGATGTAAGCGGCGAAGCTGCTGACCTCGTTGTAAAGGAAGCAATGCAAGTCTCCGAAGGTGCTATCAAGTTAGCCGGAGTGGGACTGAAAAATATCGCTGCCTTTCTAATCGCCATATCCAACCAAAATAACAAGGTGGTAGGCAAGACCACCGCCAAGCGGCTGGCCCGTGACCCCGCTCCGGCAGAGATTATCCACCTCAAAAAAGAGGACATCGGACGATTCCAGAAACTTGCCAAGCAATATGGTGTGCTGTATTTCTGTGTCCATAAGAGGGGCGCAACGGATGGTATCACCAATGTGGTATCCAATGCCAACTACGCACCCCAGCTCAATGCCATCATGGAAGAACTGGGCTACCCCATCCCCCAAAAGACACAGGAGGCAGAAACACCAAAAAAAGCAGTCCCCCGCACTCAACCCGAGAAATCCTCGCCCGGGCGAGAGAATGGCTCGAAACAGAGGGCGGGGACTTCGACGGATGAAAAGCCATCCGTCCGGGGGCGGCTTGCAGCACTGGAAGCCGCATCCAAAGGAATGGATCGTCCCCAAATCCCTGTCCGGGAACCCACACGATAGGAGGAATTTACCATAGCAGATTTATCAAAAATCATCGCCAACAAAGCACAGGACGATGCCCAATGGAAAGCACAAAAGCAGGCCGAGCGGGAAAACATCGTCGCTATGCAGGATGCCGGGATCATGGAGATTTCCACCAACCCGGAAGCCTATGCCCGGTATTTGGCAATGCAGGGTGATAACCCCATGTACAGTGCCGGCAATATTGCCCTTGTTTGGGAAAAAGAAGTTGCAGCGGCAGGTGTTGGCCTACGCCCAGACCAAGGCCGCCCGCGACGGGCTGCGGGCAC
>JAGAMQ010000187.1 GCA_017624645.1 Oscillospiraceae bacterium | reverse complement strand
TTTTGAATAATTTGCTTCTAGCAATATTACTCAAGAATTTTCGTTGGCTGTTAATTCGTTTTCACGAAATCTTAAACAATCCATTATAATTGTCCAAGGTGTTTGTTCGTCTTTGCGTTATTCAATTTACAAGGTACAGAAGTTGTGTCCTCTGGGCAGTTGCCGTTCATCGGACAGCTAGCATATGATACCACCGTGGAATGAATTTGTCAATACTTTTTTTCAAAAAATTTTCATTTTTTTCAGTATCGGCAAAACACCCTATGAAAGCTGGGAAATGCAGCGGTTTTTGTGCAGTTTCCCCATTACCCGTAGGTAATATTGGCGCTGATATCCGAAAGGGCGTCCGCCGCATCCATAATGCTCTGCTCATAGGCAGCAAGATCTCCCAAGGTCAGCATACCGCACAGCTTTCCATTCTCCAGCACCGGCAGCCGCCGGATCTGGCATCTGCCCATGAGGTGCGCCGCTACGGAAGCATCCATATCCGGTGTTGCATACTGGACACCCCCGGACATGATATGCGCTACCTGTGTCTTTTCCGGAGAGCGGTTCGCGGCTACACACCGGATCACCAGATCCCGGTCTGTGATCATTCCCTGCAGGCTTCCGTCGCTGCCGCACACCGGCAGGGCACCTATATTATAATGTGTCAGTGTCCGGGCAGCGGTTTCCACCGTCTCCCCTACGCCAATACTCACCGCAGGACTGCTCATAAGTTCCCGTACTTTCATACCATCGCCTCCCTCTTCTCAAAGGATTTCCCTTCCCCGGAGAATTTATACATTGTAATTTAAAAAAATCTTATTATGATAGATGTAAGATCCTTCTATAAAAAGATAGTATATAGGTGAAGGGAGGTTTTTCCATGGACGATGATAAGATCCTGCATCTGCTTTGGATGCGGGCAGAAAACGCCATCGATGCTCTGCAACACAAGTACGGCAAGCGGCTTCTGCAGACCGCTGCCAACATACTGGGAAGCCCCCAGGATGCGGAGGAAGCGGTAAACGATACATATCTGGCTCTGTGGAACGCCATTCCTCCGGCAAAGCCCGACCCCCTTTGTGCCTTTGTGTACCGGGTAGGCAGGAACACGGCACTGAACCACCTTCGCCACCGGGATGCCGAAAAACGGCACAGTAGATATGATGCCTCTTTGGACGAACTGGCTGACATACTCCCCGGCGACACTTTAGAAGAGGCCATGGATGCCAGGGAACTGGGGCTTGCCATCGACCGTTTTTTGGATACCCTGCCCAGGGAAAGCCGAGCACTGTTTTTGCGCCGTTACTGGTTTGGGGACGACCTGCACCAATTGGCAAAGGAGCAGCGAATCAGCCCCGCCACCCTGTCCGTTCGGCTCCACCGTATCCGACGGAAACTGAAAGACTACTTGATCCGGGAGGAATTTTGGTATGAAGCATGAAAAACTTGCCCAAGCCTTAAACGAAATATCCGAAAAGCACATTGAAGAAGTCACCCACTCCAAAAAGCGCAGGCTTCCCCGGTGGGTAGGTTCGGTAGCCGCAGTGCTCGCCCTTGTCGTCGCTGCCAGTTGCATCCTGCCACTTCTGCAGGAAAGCGCTCAGGAAGACCCCCAGCTTTCCGGCGGCGGCACGCAGCCCACCTCACCACTGTTTCACCGGGAACCGGTGACCTACCGGTATCTGGCTGCCAAGGCGGAGTATCCCAAAATGTGTGCCTACCCCACGGAAGAAGAAATGATGAACGACATGGCGCCTTACTCCCAATGGAGGGACGACCAGGATAAGTTTCACCGGCAGCCGGAGGGTTATGCCGATTCTCTGGAAGGCTACTTTGCCGGTCTGATCCCCACGCTCCTTTCCGGACAGGAGGGAGCAAACGCCGTATGTTCTCCGCTGAACATCTACATGGCCCTTGCCATGTTGGCAGAGATCACCGAC
Organism: Oscillospiraceae bacterium; assembly: GCA_017624645.1. Taxonomy (GTDB): domain Bacteria; phylum Bacillota; class Clostridia; order Oscillospirales; family Oscillospiraceae; genus Faecousia. Next base: position 1,204 of record JAGAMQ010000187.1, on the reverse strand, counting down.
GGGCAGAGCCGCCAGCAGATCCTGGAGCTTTTGAAAGCCGACACCATGGAAGCACTGCGCACACAGGCGACCCAGGTGTGGCAGGCGCATTATAATGATGACGGACTTTCCAAGTCCATCCTGGGCAGCTCCCTGTGGCTGGACGATGCCGCTGCCTACAACGAGGACACTGCCAAGCTGCTGGCAGAGCACTACTACGCCAGTGTCTTCCGGGGGGATCTGGGCAGTGAGGCCATGAACGAAGACCTGCGTTCCTGGATCAACGAGCAGACAGACGGCATCCTGCGGCAGCAAGCCGAAGAACTGGAGCTGTCCCCGGAAAGTATTCTCGCCCTTGCCACCACCATCTGCTATCAGGCCCAGTGGCAGGACGAATTCCAAGCAGAACTGAACACCGCCGGCACCTTCCACAGCACAGCCGGGGATAAGGATGTCACCTATATGAACCGGGAGCTTTCCTTTGGCCCTTATTTCTGGGGGGAGCATTTTGGTGCGGTATATGTGACCTTAAAAGACGGAAGCCGGATGTGGCTGATACTCCCGGACGAGGGTTATGCCCCGGAGGACATTTTGGAGGAAAGCGCCGCCTTCCTGTCTCAAAATCCTGCCCTGTATGACAGCGGCTATGAAAACACAAAAAATGTGCAGGTGAATCTTTCCCTACCCAAGTTTGATGTCAGCGCCTCCACAGAGCTGTCCAACACTCTGAAAAAGCTGGGCGTTACCGATGTGTTTTCCGGAAGTAAAGCAGATTTTTCTCCCATTTTCCCGGAAGAGGACGGAGGCTGCGTCAGCAAAGTCACCCACGCCGCCCGGGTCAAAATCGACGAAGAAGGGGTCACCGCTGCTGCTTTCACCACGATCCTTTATGCCGGTGGCTGTCCTCCCCAGGGTGAGGAAGTGGATTTTGTACTGGACAGACCTTTCCTGTTCTATGTGGAGAGTCCGGATCTGCTGCCTCTGTTTGCAGGCATCGTCAATCAGCCTTGAGGAAATACCATGAGAAAGAGAATCATCAAATGCATCGTATTTGTCGTGCTCCTTCTGGCCCTGCTGGGCGGCACCGCCGTGGCAGGCATCAATTTTTGGGTCTGCGACTCTACAGCCGGCAGAATTCTGTCCCCGGAAAAGGCATCCACCCTTACGGACATAGACTGCGTACTGGTGCTAGGCTGTCAGGTGAAAGAGAACGGACGCCCCAGCC
>JAGAMQ010000186.1 GCA_017624645.1 Oscillospiraceae bacterium | reverse complement strand
CATGATGTTTTTTGATGCCCTGCTGCTGGGTGTGCTGGCGGTGGGCAAGATGTGGCGGATGGACCCCCTGCTTACCGGCCTTTCCTTGATCCCTATGGTGTTGCTGCTGGCATCTGCCACGGTGGTGGGCAAGTATATGATGCAGAAGTGGGATATTCGGCAGGAGGCATTTTCCCGGCTGTCCGATTTCTCCCAGGAGAGCTTTTCCGGTATCGCGGTGATCAAGGCCTTTGTCAAGGAGGCCGGGGAACTGATGGCCTTTCAGAAGCTCAATGTGGAAAACGAACAGGCAAACATTGATCACACCAAGGCTTCCGTGCTGCTGCGGATCCTTGTTACCCTGTTTGTGGAGAGCGTGATCTGCATTATTCTGGGCTATGGCGGATACCTTGTGTACAGGGGCAGCTTCAATGCGGGACAGCTGGTGGAGTTTATTGGCTATTTTACCTCCATTGTCTGGCCTGTGATGGCGGTTTCCGAGCTTATCGACATGACCTCCCGGGGCAAGGCGTCTCTGAACCGGGTCAGTGAACTTTTGGATGCTCAGGTGGATGTGAAGGACGGACCCGATGTGCGCACCCTTGCCGATGTGCGGGGGGCGATCGAATTCCGGGATCTTACCTTCCGGTATCCCGACGGGGAGTATGACTGCCTGAAAAATGTTTCCTTTACCATCGCCCCGGGAGAAAGTGTGGGACTGGTGGGCAAGACCGGCTCCGGCAAGACCACGTTGGTGGATCTTCTGCTGCGGACCTACAATGTGCCCAACGGCACGGTGTTTATCGACGGGCAGGATGTGAATGAGCTGACCATCCGCTCTGTCCGGGGGGCATGTGCCTATGTCCCTCAGGACAATTTCCTGTTCTCCGATACCATTGCCAACAACATTGCCTTTGGCATCCGGGATCGGCAGGAGGACATCTCTCAGGCGGCACGGCTGGCGGATGTGGATGACAATATCCGTCAGTTCCAAAGGGGCTACGACACGGTGCTGGGAGAACGGGGCGTTACTGTGTCCGGCGGACAGAAGCAGCGCATTTCCATTGCCCGGGCGCTGATGAAGGATGCGCCGATTCTGATTTTGGACGACAGTGTTTCTGCCGTGGATACCAAGACGGAGAAGACCATCCTTGAGAACCTGAAGGGATCCCGTCAGGGGAAGACCACCATTCTCATTGCCCACCGGATCTCCACCATCGAGCAAATGGATAAGATCCTGTTTATGGACGATGGCAGGGTTACCGCGGTGGGAAGCCACGAAGCTTTGTACACCCAGTGCGCGCCCTACCGGAAAATGGTGGAGCTGCAGCGCCTGGAGGAGGAAGGAGGAAAGCACAATGGCTGAATACCTTCCCATTCTGATTTTAGGTGCCATCATCGGTGTGTTTTCCGTGCTGTTTGTGGCAGCCTATGGGATTTTGAAGCACAAAGCTCCGGCAGACTATGACCGGCACATGAAGGATTCCGAGATCATCGGACGGCTGCTCCAGTATGCCAAGCCCTACTGGAAAGCGTTTGTGCTGGCTGTGGTCATCATGGTCCTGTCCATCGTTTACGATCTGGTATCGCCCCTTTTGGTGGGACACATTGAAAAGACCGTTGCCCGAGATTTCCAACTTCCTTATCTACTGAAGGTGGTGGCGGTGTATGCCGGTATCTTGATCGTGAGTGTGGTCTGCACCTACTTGCAGTCCATGATCCTCCAGAAGACCGGTCAAAAGATCCTTTCTGCCCTGCGGCAGGACCTGTTCAGTCACATTGAAGCCCTCAGCCATGCCCAGCTCAACGAGATCCCTGTGGGCAAGCTGGTGACCCGTGTGACCAACGACACCAATGCCATCAGCTTCCTGTTTACCAACATTCTGGTGACCCTGCTGAAAAACATCATGGTCATTTTGGGTGTGCTGGGTGCTATGCTGATGCTCAACTACGCACTGACCCTGATGATCCTGTGCTTTGTGCCGTTTTTGGTGCTGTTTACCGTGGTGTTTCGGAAGTTCTCCCGGACCGTCCACCGCAGTGTCAGCAACGCTACCACAGACATCAATACCTATCTGTCGGAAAACCTTTCCGGCATCAAGATCACCCAGATCTTCAATCAGGAAGAGAACAAATATCAGGACTTTCTGAACCGCAGCCGCCGGCTGCAGAAGGCGAAGTTTGGACGGCTGTTCGTGTTCGGTGTCTTCCGACCCATGGTGTACATGCTGAATATCAGCTCGGTGATGTGTCTGTTCTATCTGGGCGTCAAGGGACATTTGGAGAATATCACTTTCTTTGGGCAGGTCATCGATGCATCGGTGATCGTGGCCTTCTACATGTATATCTCCAAGTTCTTTAACCCCATTCAGACCCTTGCAGAGCAGTTTGATATGCTGCAGAAATCCTTCGCTTCCTCGGAAAAGATCTTTACCATCATGGATATGCAGCACCAGATCGTGGACGAGCCGGATGCCATAGAGCTGCAGGAGCTGCGGGGTGAGATCGAGTTTAAGGATGTATGGTTTGCCTACAAGGACAAGGAATGGGTGCTCAAGGGCGTTTCTTTCCATGTCCTGCCCCGGCAGACTGTGGCATTTGTAGGTGCCACCGGATCAGGCAAGACCACCATTTTGAGCCTCATCTGCCGCAACTACGAGATCCAGAGGGGTCAGATCCTGATCGACGGCATCGATATCAAAAAGATCAAAATTTCCTCCCTGCGCCGGCATTTCGGGCAGATGCTGCAGGATGTGTTCCTGTTTTCCGGAGATATTCGCAGCAATATCCTGCTGGGCAAAGAGGGTGTCACCGATGAGCAGGTGATGGAGGCGGCACGGTATGTCAATGCCCATTCCTTCATCGGCAAGCTGGAAAAGGGACTGGATGAGCCGGTTCGGGAGCGGGGCAACAACTTCTCCGCCGGTCAGCGGCAGCTTCTGAGCTTTGCCAGAACCATCATCCACAAACCCGCGGTGATGATCCTTGACGAAGCCACAGCCAACATTGACACGGAAACGGAACTGCTGATCCAGGATTCCCTGGAGAAGATGAAAAATATCGGCACCATGCTGGTGGTGGCCCATCGGCTGTCTACCATTCAGCACGCGGATAATATTATCCTTTTGTCCCATGGACAGATCATGGAACAAGGCAGCCATCAGCAGCTTCTGCAGTTGAAGGGAAGATACTATCAGCTCTATACCCTGCAGTATGAGAAGCAGCAGCTGCAGAATTCCTGACAGACACCGGGACGGTTTCTGTCTGCCGACTGGATATCCGTTTGAAACAAAGGGGGAATTGCTTTATGCATGTTAGCTTTAAAAGAATCACCGCATTACTTTTAGCGGTTTTCATATGGCTTAGCACAGCAGGCTGTAATGTGGAACCGGAACAGGAAGCACCGACAGAAACGCAGAGCAGTGCACCTGTCAGTATGCAATTTGATGTCCTGGACGATGAGGATATAAAAGACCCTGAGAACATTGACGATCCCCAAACCGATGGTGCAAAAGTGGATTTTGCCCAGGTGCAGACCAAAAAAGGTATGCAGAACGGCATCGATGTCTCCAAATGGCAGGGCAAAATAGATTGGCAGGAAGTCAAAAAGGCTGGATTGGATTTTGCAATCATCCGTATCGGCTACCGGGGGGAAGACGGACAGCTCTACCGGGACAGCAATGCTGACTATAATATTCAGCAGGCGCAAAATGCAGGAATCCTTGTGGGTGTTTATTTCTTTTCCACGGCTGTCAGTCAGGAAGAGGCGGCTCAGGAGGCGCAGTGGACCGCTTCCGCCATAAAGGGTTATCGCATATCCTATCCGGTTGCCTATGACTGTGAGGGCTTCAGAAACAGTAATAGCCGTATGTATCATCTCACAGCCCAGCAAAGAACAGAAAATGCAATCAAGTTCCTAGACACAATCAAGGAATCAGGGTATGAGGGCGTGTTTTACGGTTCTGTATCCGACCTTACGGATCCTACAGCGTTCCGCACGGCAGAGATCGAAAAAGCCTATAAGGTATGGGTTGCACAGTACAAAAACCCAGCCTATCCCCAAAGCCCTCAGCCGGACTATGACGGAAAGTTCGATATGTGGCAGTACACGAACAAGGGCATTGTATCCGGTGTGGAAGGGGGCTGCGATATGGTGGTGTCCTATTTTGAAAGAGAGCTGCAGGCACCCAAAGACGAACGAGCGGAAATTGTTACGGCAAAGCCACCAAAAACGCAGGACGAGCTTCTGTACACCGATGTTGACGAAATCGTCACGGCAAAGGACGAGGTGAACCTGCGCCAGGGAGCAGGCAGAAACTTTGATGCGGTTGCCGTCTTGAAAAACGGTACGGAAGTGAAAAGGACAGGCATTGGCAAAAACGGCTGGTCCAGACTTCAGTATAACGGACAGACCGTTTATGCCATCACCAGTTACCTTACCACAGATTTGAGCAGTCAGCCGGAGCCACCGCCGGATGTTGTTGAGGACAATACCTTTACTGCAACAAACGATACCGTAACTGCCAAGGAAGAGGTGAATTTAAGACTTTCCCCCACCACATCAGGGCAAATTGCGGGAGTTCTGAAAAACGGAACGGCTCTGCAGCGTACCGCAGTAAGCAATAAGGGTTGGTCACGACTGGTTTATGAGGGACAGACGGTGTATGCCGTAACCAGTTATCTTACCGAGGACCTTACATATCGGCCTCCTGCCGATGACGGGATCAAGACCGAATTCCGGGAGGTAAATGAACAGGTGACAGCAAAGAGCGAAACCAATCTGCGAACCCTGCCCTCTGTCACGGATTCAGAGGTCGTCTACACCCTGAAAAACGGGGAGCATGTGACCCGGACGGGAATCAGCGCCAACGGCTGGTCCAGGCTGGAGTATAACGGTCAGACGGTTTATGCCGTGTCCAGTTATCTTACCGGCGACCTTTCCTATCAGCCTCCTGCCGATGACGGGATCAAGACACAGTTTCAGGAGGTAAATGAACAGGTCACGGCAAAGAGCGAAACCAATTTGCGAACCCTGCCCTCTGTCACGGATTCAGAGGTCGTCTACACCCTAAAAAACGGGGAATATCTGACCCGTACGGGAACCAGTGCCAACGGCTGGTCCAGACTGGAGTATAACGGTCAGACGGTTTATGCCGTATCCAGTTATCTCACCCAATAACATAGAAAAGAGACTGCTGCAAAGAAAATTTTGCAGCAGTCTCTATCTTTATTCTTCCGTAAAGACAAAAAGGTCATTGGGTGTGCAGTTCAAAAGGAAACACATGGTTTCAATATTCTCATAGCGGATGGACTTTGTTTCATTATTCACCATTTTGCTGAAATTCTGATAACTCATGCCAAGCTGTTTATAGAGCCAATACTTGGTCTTTCCCTGGGCCTCCAAAAGCCGCAAAACATCTAACTTGATCATAAGATATTCTCCCATGTGATATTATTTAATGAGATCATATCCTAGCGTTGCTGCTTACATATAGACTAATTCGGCATATAATGTAATGGTCTATATTCGTAAAAGAGAGGAGCTGATCCGGCTATTGCCCACAGGCTAAAAAACATGCCCTCCCCGGTATCGGAAAGGTGACCCGTAGGGAATCGTTTGCATCTGCGCCTCGCGCAGATAATGGTTCAGCTCGGTCCAGCCCTCGCCGGCGGCGCTCATCCGCGCCGCATTTAAATTATTCGATCCCCTCCGGTAAGCAAAAATACACCCCCCCGGATGTGGGGGTGTCAGACTGTCGAAAAAGCTCAGCGAAAGCTGGGCTTTTTCTTATATCTATGATATAATAGTTCCGGGTGATGAAAGATGCTGGAACGCGGAAAAATGGAACGAGGAATTTTTGAGATTGTGGACACTGAAAGCTTGGTGCCT
>JAGAMQ010000185.1 GCA_017624645.1 Oscillospiraceae bacterium | reverse complement strand
CTGCCGGTGTTGCCGGTATTTCCGCTGCTGCCGGTGTTGCCGGTATTTCCGCTACTGCCGGTGTTGCCGCTGCTGCCGCTACTGCCGGTGTTGCCGGTATTTCCGCTGCTGCCGGTATTGCCGCTACTGCCGGTGTTGCCGCTGCTGCCGCTACTGCCGGTGTTGCCGCTACTGCCGGTGTTGCCGGTATTGCCACTGCTGCCGGTGTTGCCGGTATTTCCGCTGCTGCCGGTATTGCCGGTATTGCCGCTACTGCCGGTTGTTTCATCGGTGGTTTCTGTGGGATCCTGAGCAGTATCACCGCCGGTACCGTTTGTGGTGTCATCCGGATCATCGACAACATTATCCTGTGTGGTTACCGCCGTGGTATTCTTGCCCGGCATACCGTTATATTCGCCGTCAAACCATCCGTTGTTGCTCCAAGGCCACACGCCGTTGATGAGACCCACAATCACAACGGCCAATAGGATCAGCGCCACAACGGCAGCAATCAATATTAAAAGTTTGGTTGTATTCTTCATGGTGGATTCCTCCTGTGGAATATGCCCGCGCCGCACCGTAAAATGGGATTTATGCCTGTAATTGATATTTCAAAAAACGATATGGACAAATACTTTTATTCTTGATTTTGGCTGTGGGCATATGCATAGCCATAACCATAATAACCGTAGGACTTGGATTTGGAATCGTCAATACCGTTGAGGACGTACCCCAAAATCTTGGCACCGGTGAGCTCCAGCTGATTCACCGCCTTACGCACCATATCTTTCCGGGTGCGGCCCTGCCGTGCCAAGGCAGGACGGCGCATATCCGCGTCCACCAAAAGCACCTTATGACCTGCCTGTGCAAAAGAGATTGCCAAATTCAGGAGGGTAATGCTTTTTCCTTCACCAGAAACACTGCTGGTAATGCACATTTTTTACAGCCCTCTGCCTGCAGCGCAAACCGGATGTTGGTACGCAACGTCTTATAGGCTTCCTGCAGCAGGAATGGACTGTGCTCGCCCATGATCATCCTGCGCTGTGCCATAAAGCCTTGCTTGTCCTTTTTAACCTTTTTCTTATAACTAAAGTTCAGGCTCATCTCAGTGTATCCTTCTCCGGGGTTTCTTCTCAGTTTCTTCTGTGATTTCCGGAATGGATCCCAAAACCGGTACAGAAGAGATCTTTGTCAGGTCCCCCTCCTGCTTGACACGGATATCCAGCAGCACCTGCAGCACAAGAACCAGCACCGCCAGGGCTGCACCGATCATAACACCCACCAGAGCGTTGGTAGTATAGTTGGGCGCATAGCGGGAAGCGGCGGGAAGGGCATAGTCAATGATCTTGGCAGTAGTACCGGGTATAAACTTTGCCAGTTCCCCCGGTGCTACGTCCGCAATGGTGTTTGCAATGTCAGCAGAAAGCTGAGGGTCTGTAGTAATAATGGACACCTGGAACATTTCTGTATCCTCAATGGCACCGGCGGTCATCATTTCCCGGATGTTGTCTGCATCCAACTCCAGACCGGTGGCAGATGCCACCTTGTCTAGTACGGTATTACTGGAGATCATGTTGATATAGGTCTCCACGAGATCCAAAGCCACCGCACGGTCGGAGGGTGTTATATTTTGGTTAATAATGGTGGAATTTTTGTTGACATACATCTTAACGCTGGACTTATAAGTAGGTGCCACAAAATTCACTGTGTAAACCAGCACTGCTGTGCCCGCCAGTGCCGCGCACAAAAAGATGATCCATATCCGTCTAAGCAGTATGCTGCCGATCTCTCGCAGTTCGATTTCAATGGTATCGCTCATGACATTCCCATCGGCTCCTCGGTCCCTTGTTCTCTTTCTTCGCCGGTCCTTCCGTTGGCATCTGCCCCCTTAAAGGACATACCGACAAATTCTCATGCTAATTCTATCATGGCACTCCCAAAAAGTCAACTGACCCCGCCTGTTCTCTCCAGTGGATTCCCGTTGTAAAAAGCATTTTTTAGATACAAATATTTGTTTCATCGAACAAAAATGCTAAAACACCGTGGCGGCTCCTGCCTCCACGGTGTTGGGTTTATCGAGGGGCAACTGCCTGTTTGTGTAGCTGCTCAAAGGTGGCGTCCTTTGCCCCTCCGTTCTGGGGACGATAGGTGGGCACCATCGCTGCCACCGCACTGCGAATGGCATCGTCATTTTCATAGGCCGCCTGCATCAGTTTTTTCAGCTGCGACAGGAATGCATCCACCTCAAAGGGGATGGGGTTGCCGATATGGATCAGATCATTGTCCGTCTTCTTCATGCCTTCTTCCGCCATGAGCTTCTCTTCATACAGCTTTTCCCCGGGGCGCAATCCTGTATAGACCACCTTGATATCCTCGTCCGGCCTATGTCCGGAGAGCTTAATTAGGTTGCGCGCCAGTTCATCAATCTTCACCGGTGCGCCCATATCCAGCACAAAAATCTCCCCGCCCTTGGCATAAGTACCTGCTTGCATCACAAGGCTCACCGCCTCGGGGATGGTCATAAAATACCGGATAATATCCGGGTGGGTCACGGTCACAGGGCCGCCTGCCTGGATCTGCTTCTTAAACAGGGGGATCACAGAGCCATTGCTGCCCAGCACATTGCCAAAGCGAACTGCCACAAATTCCGTCCGGTACTCTCCCTGTCCGCTTTCCGGAAGTCCGTCCAGCCCCCGTACATGGTGGGTAAACAGTAGGGGAAGCTTTTCTGCTGTACCGCTTTTCACCGCCTGGTCAAAGGTCTGGATTACCATTTCGCACAGGCGCTTGCTGGCACCCATGATGTTGGTGGGATTCACCGCCTTGTCCGTACTGATCAGCACAAAACGGCTGCAGCCATGGGTCATTGCCGCATGGGCAGTCTTGTAAGTGCCGATCACATTGTTCTTGATGGCTTCACAGGGACTGCTCTCCATCAGTGGCACGTGCTTATGGGCAGCGGCATGGTACACAATATCAGGCCGGTAGGTCTCAAAAATGCTGTCCAAACACCGGCTATCCCGGACAGAGCCGATCCTCACATGCAGATCCAGCTGAGGATATTGCCTGCGCAGCTCCTGTTCGATCTCATAGGCACTGTTTTCGTAAACCTCAAAAATCACCAACCGCCCGGGCTTGTGGGCAGCCACCTGCCGGCACAGCTCGCTACCGATAGAACCACCGCCACCAGTGACCATGATAGTCTTTCCGCTGATTTGGGTGTAGATCTCCTCCATATTTACCCGGATGGGCTCTCTGCCCAGCAGATCCTCAACCGCCACCTCCTTCATGGAGTTTACCGACACATCGCCGTTAATAATCTCATCGATTCCGGGCAGAATCTTCAGTTCGCAGCCGCTTTCCTTACAAATATTCAGAATCTGCCTGCGCTGTTCCTCCGTGGCGCTGGGAATCGCCACGAAGATCCAGTCTATCCGGTAGCGCTTCACAGCTGACAGAATAGAATCTCTACCTCCTACCACCGGCACACCGGAAACATCTCTTCCCCATTTGTTGGGGTTGTCATCAATAAAACAGCAGACCTGCATCCGGGTATCCCTCTGCCGATGTTGCACACTGTGCAGAATCATCTGTCCAGCCTCACCGGCACCCACCAGCAGAATCCGCTTATGCTTCCTGTAATTTTTGTACCGTGCCCGCTCTGCCAGAACAAACCGATAAGAAAACCGGATTCCCAAGGTTGCGATCATATGCAGCACAAAACCGATCACATAATATGAGACAGGCATTCTGCCAAACAGGAAACTCATCAGCAGAAGATGCAATGCCGTGTTCACTACCACAGCGGCCACGCACCGAATCAGCTCGTTGATACCTGCAAAACGCCAAATAACGTTGTACAGCCGCATGCACAGGAACACGCCCACACACAAAACTGAGGAAAGGGGAATAAAACGTAAAAATCTATCAAGATATAATGCTGGTATCTCCGAATATGTACAATCGAAACGGAACCAAAGTGATAAAAAGTACACAGCATTTACCGCAAACACATCATAGATCCCCATTAAAAGAGAGATGATGTGCCAATGCTCCAAGCGACGCAACATGGGCTTCCCTGTTTTCATGAAAGCAACTCCTATTTCCAAAATCAACATAATTTCTCGCAACTATGACATACCTATAGTAATTATAGCTAATTCACCCCTTCTTTTCAATGGGTTAAGCCACAATTTTTCGTTTATTTTTTTATTAATTTCGCCAAAACAATCCTGAAAACCCAATTTCTTCTACAATATCAACAGGTTTCCCTGCTACACCTTTCTTCCCATCAAAAATTTCCCTGTGTTTTCAAATTAGGTATTGACTTTTTTCGTAAGTGTGTTATAATTTAACTCGCTCACGGAGGCTTAGCTCAGCTGGTTAGAGCGCATGCTTCACACGCATGAGGTCACAGGTTCGAGTCCCGTAGTCTCCACCATATATGAAAAATCCGAACTACTTCACGATTGGAAGTGCGTTCGGATTTTTTGTTTATATCAAAGACATTACATATTGATGTTTAAGCCCAGAGGATTTAACCATCCTCTGGGCTTTTTCTCGTTATGTGCAGATATTTTACTTAATAGCAGAGACTACTAAAGTATAGTTTCACTTAAAGCTTCCATTGATCATCATATCCCATAATTGTCATTGGCATGATTTTCTTGCTTTTATCCATCTTACTTTTTCGGTCAGATTCTTCAATATTTACACTCAAAGCAAGACAGACTATTACTTCCCGGACGATGCGCATTAG
>JAGAMQ010000184.1 GCA_017624645.1 Oscillospiraceae bacterium | reverse complement strand
TTTGCCCACAAGGCAGATTATAAGCGCTCGATCCTGCTCCGGGGCTTTGATGATGAGTTTTGGGTACCCCATTCCCGTCATACCACCGTCCACAGAGAGGATATTGAAGCCGTTCCCGGTCTCAAGATCCTTGCTTCTTCCGAGAAAGCAGGCGTTTACGCGGTGATGAATAAGGAAGGCCGTCAGATTTTTGTGACAGGCCATTCGGAATACGATCCCCTTACCTTGGAGAATGAGTACCTGCGGGACAAGAATCAGGGACTTCCCATCCGGGTGCCGGAGAATTATTATCCCAATGACGACGATACCCAGCCCCCGGTGGTCCGCTGGCGGGGTCATGGCAATCTGCTGTTCTCCAATTGGCTGAACTATTTCGTTTACCAGACCACTCCTTATGATATTATGACCATCGGTCAGAAATAAGTAAAAGAGCTTCTGCAATGCAGAAGCTCTTTTGGGATTTAAAGCAGAAATTGCCTTGCCGCGGTGATGGCGTCGTTGGCGTAAGGACTGGGGGAGGGGAAGCCCAGGATCAGCGATGCAATCACGCATAAAAGGATTGAGCCTGCCGCAGCGGTCATCCAAAGACTGCGCGGCCGGAGAAGCTCTTTTGTCAAATACAGGTAGGCAAGGCATAGACCGCTGATCAAAATGGTAAAAATAGCGGTAAGGACCTTCAGCCACAGCGTACCGGTGCCGGCGGCGATGAGATATAGGATGAAGAGAAAGAGGTCTGCCAGCAGCGTGGCGGTCATGTACTGCTCCATCTTCTTATATCGGTTAACGCGTTTTGCCATAGGGATCCCTCCAGAATTCTTTTTCTCATTTATACCATAAAATTGGAGGAAAAGCAATCACTCCCTAGAAAATTCCGGTAAAAAGCTTGCAACAACCGGCAAGCAATGGTATAATACCTCCAAGTATGGATTATATAGATTAGGCTAGGAGAAACTATGGCACAACCGCAGTATCATCTGGAGGGAATCGTTCACACCCGCAGCGAGGTTATGGAAGATTTTGAAGGACCGCTGGATGTGATCTTCCTGCTGTTAAGTAAAAATAAAATAGAGATACAGGATGTTTCCATTACTGCCATTTTGGAGCAGTACCTTGCATATCTTGACGAGATGAAGCGGTTGGATATGGAGATTGCCAGTGAGTTTATCACCATGGCATCCCATTTGATGCTCATTAAGACAAAGATGCTCCTGTCTGCTGCCGAGGCTGCGGAAGCCGAGAGTGAGCTGGATCAGCTTCGCAAATCCCTGATCGAGCGGCAGCGCAAGGAGGCTATGGAGCAGATCCGGATGGCAATTACGGTGCTGGAGCCTATGAATGATGTGGGGCGTTGTGTGTTCACAAAGGATCCGGAGCCTCTGCGCAGAGATCAGACCTACCGCTATCGCCATGAAACGGCGGACATGCTCCGGGCGTTGGATGAGATCGCAGAGCGAAATCAACGCCGCTTGCCGCCCCCAACGGTAAATTTCAAAGGCATTGTGGGCAAGGAGCCCTACCCCGTGTCCCGAAAGGCCGGTGAGGTGCTGCGTACTTTGGTTCTGCGGGGGATTGAGCGGCTGAAAAACCTTTTCAAGGGAAACCGTTCCCGTTCAGAGATTGTTGCCACATTTCTGGCGGTTTTGGACCTTTGCAAGACAAATTCTGTATCCCTTGAAGATGACAATACCGGAGAAAATCCCAATGTTCGTTTGCTGAATGATCCTGAAGACGAGGCTGTAAAGGAGGCACAGGATGGAGAGAATTGAATTACAGCGTGCCGTTGAGGCGATCCTGTTTGCCGCCGGTGAGCCGGTGGAGATCTCCCGTCTGGCAATGACACTGGAAGAGGATCCTGCGGATGTGGAAGGGGCAGTGACTGCCTTGGCAGACGAACTTGCCTTTAACCGCAGAGGCATCCGGATCATCCGCCTGGAAAACGGATTTCAGATGGTTTCCTCCGGTGAAATGGCAGATTATATCACAAAGGCACTGGAGACCCGGAAGCCGCCCAAGCTTTCTTCTTCTCAGCTGGAGACATTGACGATCATCGCATACTATCAGCCGGCAACCAAAGCTATGGTGGAGCAGATCCGTGGTGTGGACAGCTCTTATTCTGTGGGCGCTCTGCTGAATAAAAAGCTTATTGAGGAAGCCGGCAGACTGAATGTGCCCGGCAGACCTATCCAGTATCGGACCACACCGGATTTCCTGCGTACCTTTGGGATCAGTTCTCTTGCAGAGCTTCCTGCCATTGAAAAGGTGGAGCTTGGTGAGCCCATTATTGAGGATGAGCCTGCACAGGTCAACGAGGAAGAACCTGCAAAGGAGAGTAACTGATGGGCTGGCTCATTGCTGCGGGTGTGTTGCTGCTTCTGCTGATACTGCCTGTGGGAGTTCGGGGGATCTATAATATCTGCGGACTTTCAGTATACCTGCTGATCGGACCTGTGGCTGTCAGGATCTTTCCGGCATCCAAGACCTCAGGGCAGGAGCAGCAGAGGAAGTCCGGCGGTAAGAAAACCCAGAAAGACCGGACAGGGGGAAGTCTTTCAGATTTTAAGCCACTGATACGGATGGTGTTGACCCTGCTGGACGAGTTTCGCCAAAAGCTGCGTGTCAGCAGGCTGGATTTTCAGCTTATCCTTGCCGGTCAGGACCCCTGTGATGTGAGCCTACTGTACGCAAGAGCATGGGCGATCGTGGGGAATGTTCTGCCCCAGCTGGAAAGGGTTTTTGTGATCAAAAACAGAAACGTCGATATCGTTTGCGACTATGTGACGGAAAAATCACGGGTGTATGCCAGGGGTGATCTTACCATAACCGTCGGCAGGCTTTTGTATCTGGCGGTGCGGCACGGATACCCTATTCTAAAGGAATATAAAAATATTTTGAATACAAGAAAAGGCGGTGCGAAATTATGAGCCAAAATCTTCCCAATATGCTGGACAATACCATTGCAAGACTGCGCGAGATGGTAAATGAAAATTCTGTAGTGGGTGAACCCATCGTTACCAATGACGGTGTCACCATTATCCCTGTGTCCAAGGTCAGTGTGGGCTTTGGCGGCGGTGGTTCTGACTTTGTTTCCAAGAATCTGAACCACCACGAGAACCCCTTCGGCGGCGGTGTAGGCGCCGGTGTGAAGGTGACCCCTGTTGCGTTCCTTGTGATCAAGGATGGCAATGTGCGCATGATCCCTGTGGCAACACCTGCCAACACAACTGTGGACCGCCTGGTGGAGATGGTTCCGGACACACTGGATAAGATTGCTGCATTTGTGGATTCCCGCACAGAAAAAAAGTGAGAATTTAATCCCGTCATCCGCACATACTACCCTGGGGTGATGGAGATGAGAAAACTGATTGCCGGGATGGCAGCTGCATTGCTGGCTGCTGTCCTGGTTTTTCCTTGCAGGGCATTGGAAGTCTCTGCCCGGCACGGATTGCTGCTGGATGCGGATACCGGTCGTGTGATCTATGAAAAGTCGGCAGATCAGCAGGCACTGATCGCCAGTACCACAAAGATCATGACTGCCCTTGTGGTGTGTGAACAGACCAATGTTCTGGACCGGATGCGTATTCCCAAGGAAGCGGTGGGCATTGAAGGATCTTCTATGTATTTGCAGGAAGGGGAGGTCCTGACTGTCCAGGAGCTTTTGTACGGCCTGATGCTGCATAGTGGAAACGATGCGGCAGTTGCCCTTGCCATCTATTGCGGCGGCACTGTGGAAGGCTTCTGTGGAATGATGAATGACAAAGCAAGGCAGCTTGGACTATCCAATACCCACTTTGAAAATCCCAACGGATTGGACAGTCCTGGGCACTATTCAACTGCCAGAGATCTTGCAGTCCTGACGGCATACGCACTTAAAAATCCTGTTTTTGCAAAAACAGTTGCAACAAAAACCATTCGGGTGGGAAACCGCAGCCTGCGAAATCATAACAAGCTGCTGTGGCAATATCCTGACGCTACCGGTGTCAAGACAGGCTATACAAGAGC
>JAGAMQ010000183.1 GCA_017624645.1 Oscillospiraceae bacterium | reverse complement strand
TTGGGTAATAAAGGCGCTGGCACCGATGACACAGCCGTGACCGATCACCGTTTCACCGCCCAAAATGGAGGCGTTGGCATAGATGGTCACATCATCCTCAATGGTGGGGTGACGCCGTTTGCCCCGAAGGCTCTGGCCGCCTCTGGTGGACAGACCGCCCAAAGTCACACCTTGATAGATCTTCACATTATTGCCGATGACGGTGGTTTCACCCACTACGATGCCGGTTCCGTGGTCGATAAAGAAATACTCACCGATGGTGGCACCGGGATGGATGTCAATGCCCGTGACACTGTGGGCATGCTCAGTCATGATCCGGGGAATCATAGGTACCTGCAGTGTGTACAGTACATGAGCAAGGCGATACACGGTGATGGCGAAGACACCGGGGTAGGAGAAGATCAGCTCTGCCATCCCTGTGGCAGCCGGGTCGCCGTCGTAGGCGGCCTGCAGATCCGTCTGGACCATGCTCCGGACCTGGGGGATCTGACGCAGGAACTCCAAACAGACCGCCTGTGCCTTATCCTGAGGGTCCTCCTGATCCTGCAGCACCAAAGCCACCTGCTGACTCAAATGGAACATCACATCCTCAATGAGCATGGACAGGTTGTGCTTGGCATTGTAAATGCGGTAGGTCTTATCCCGGAAATAGCCGGGGAAAACGAGCCTTCGTAGCTTTTCGATGATATCGATAATGGTGTCCTTGTCCGGCTGACGGAAGCTGTCCATCCGGTCGATGTCCCGATCCTGCCGGTAGTCCTCCAGAATGGTGTCTACCACGTTTTCGATCTGCTGTTCCAATGTTGCCATGAAGATCCCTCCAATCCCAACTACTTTACCATATGGGACGGGTCGCTGTCAATCGAAAATCCAATGGGGGATTGCCAATGGGGCTATGGCTGTGCTATACTGGGCATACTAAAGGAAAGGAAGGGCTGTATGATGAATTTGTGGAAGAAATACCGGCAGCCCGTCAGCTACCTGTTTTGGGGCGTGATGACCACTGCCGTGAACTACGGGGCATACTTTCTTCTTACGGATGCCTTTTCGGTGCATTACCTGTGGAGCAATGTTGCTTCGTGGGTGGCAGCGGTGCTGTTTGCCTTTGGGGTCAATAAATATTTCGTGTTCCGGTCAGAAGATTGGAGCGGCAGGACTGTGTTGCCGGAGCTTTTGCGCTTTTCCGGGGCAAGGGTGGCATCCGGAGCTGTGGAAACGGTCCTTTTATGGCTTTTGGTGGATGCCTGCTGTCTGCCGGATGCACCGGTGAAGATCGGTGTCAGTGTGCTGACGGTCATACTCAATTATGTGTTCAGCAAGTGCTATGTATTTGGGAGGAATGAAAATGGCAAAGATCTGTGAATCTGTGGCAGAATTGGTGGGCAATACCCCACTGCTGGAGCTGAAGAATATCCAAAAGGAAGAAAAACTCCATGCCCGCCTGTTGGCAAAGCTGGAGTGCTTTAACCCTGCCGGGTCCGTCAAGGATCGGGTGGCGCTGTTTATGATTCTGGACGCAGAGGAAAAGGGTCTGCTGAAGCCCGGCGGCACCGTCATCGAACCCACATCCGGGAATACCGGTATCGGTCTTTCCGCGATTTCTGCCAGCCGTGGATACCGCACCATCATCGTCATGCCCGATACCATGAGCGTTGAGCGGCAGCTGTTGATGACTGCCTATGGTGCGGAGCTGGTGCTGACCCCGGGGGCGAAAGGTATGCAGGGGGCGATCGAAAAGGCACAGGAGCTGAAAGCGGAAAATCCCGGCAGCATCATTGCCGGTCAGTTTGAAAACCCCGCCAACCCCAAAGCCCATATGGAAACCACCGGACCGGAGATTTGGCGGGATACCGACGGACAGGTGGATGTTTTTGTGGCAGGCATCGGCACCGGTGGCACGGTCACCGGCACCGGAAAATATCTGAAGCAGCACAACCCGGCGCTGCAGGTTATCGGTGTAGAGCCGGCAGGCTCTCCTTTGCTGACCCAGGGAAGAGCGGGCAGCCACGGCTTGCAGGGCATTGGCGCCAATTTTGTGCCGGAGGTGCTGGACCAAAAGGCGTGCGACAGCATTGTAACGGTCACCGAGGAGCAGGCCTATGCAGCTGCCCGGCTCATGGGAAGAAAAGAGGGATTGCTGGTGGGGATCTCCTCCGGTGCGGCGCTTCATGCTGCCATTGAGGCGGCAAAATGCCCGGAGAATCAAGGAAAAACCATTGTGGTCCTCCTGCCTGACACTGGCGAACGCTACCTGTCCACACCCCTGTATCGTTGAGTATCCGTAATAAGCCAATGAAAAAAGCTTGCCTTTAGGCAAGCTTTTTTCATTGGTTAAAAATTTACCACCTCAGAGGATTTCAGCTGCAGCTGCAGCTTGTCTGCGATGAGGGCAATGAACTCGCTGTTGGTGGGCTTTCCCTTGGTATTGCTGACGGTATAGCCAAAAAATCTCTGTAAGGTATCCAGGTCGCCCCGATCCCATGCTACTTCGATGGCGTGACGGATGGCACGCTCCACCCGGCTGGGAGTGGTTTGGAATGTTTTGGCTACCTGCGGGTACAATACCTTGGTAATGGCATTGATCACATCCATATCGTTGACGGCAATGATGATCGCCTCCCGGAGGTACTGATAGCCCTTGATGTGGGCGGGTACGCCGATTTCGTGGATAATGCTGGTGACCATGGATTCAATGCTGGTCTTGTCTTTGCGGCGGGGGGAAGTGTTGATGGGATTTGCGTTGCCCCGGATCTCCTCCAGCCGTTCCACAAGGGCGCTCATATCGCAGGGCTTGACCATGAGATAGCGCACACCCAGATTGGCAGCGGCATTTGCTACATAATCGGTGATAAACCGGGTAGTGGCGAGGGTAACGGGGGGACGGTCCATGCCGGAGATGGCCTTTAGGACAGCCAATCCGTCCTTTTTGGCAAGCATCAGATCCAGCACCAGTACATGGGGCTTTCGTTCGGTGACCATACGAATGGCCTGTTCACCGTCGCCTACGGTGCCCAGAACCTGAAATCCTTCGGAGCGTTGCAGTGCGGCAGACAGGCCGGTGCAGAATTCCTCCGTATTATCTGCAATGATTACGGTAGTGTTGTCCATAAATTCCTCTCCTGACATATGAAAATCGATCCCCTTATCAAAAACAGTGGGAAAGCCACTGTGTTGCGACAAATATAATTTAGCATAACGAAGGACTTTTTGCAAGGTGAATCGGAAACAATCGTTCGACGAAAAATGGCTAATAAAGATCGAAAAACAGAAAAAATCGAACATTTCACCAAGATTCGACATGTGGAAAACAAATACTGTCCCGGTTGACGCGAAGCTTTCTGTCCTGTAAAATACAGTAAGAACAAGGAGGGATTGTTATGGATCACAGAATCGAGGAGCTGAAGGGCTTTCTGGACAGCGCTCACAGTGTTTACCACGCGGAGGCGGCGCTGGAATGGACTTTGGAGGATGCAGGGTATGTCTGCCTGTCTGAGGGCGCTCATTGGGATCTTCGTCCCGGGGGCAAGTACTATCTGACCCGCGGCGGTACAGCGTTGATCGCTTTTCGGATCCCGGAGAGGACGCCCAAGGGCTTTATGATGAGTGCCAGTCATTCGGATCGTCCCTGTTTCAAGCTTAAGGAGAACGGCGAGCTTGCCGGGACCTATACCCGGTTGGCTACAGAAAAGTACGGCGGTATGCTCATAGCACCGTGGCTGGACCGACCCCTCTCCGTGGCGGGCAGAGTGCTGGTGGATACCGGTGACGGGATTCAGAGCCGGCTTCTGGACATTGACCGGGATCTTCTGCTGATCCCCAATGTGGCGATCCATATGAACCGCAATGCCAACGAGTCATCTGCCTACAACCCCGCGATGGATACGCTGCCTCTGTTGGGTGGGAAAGGCGCGGAAGGGGAGCTGAAAGCCCTTTTGGAGCAGGAGGCAGGGGGGAGCCTGCTGGGTCATGACCTGTACCTGTATGTCCGGCAGGAGGCGTCCCTGTGGGGCATCCACCGGGAGTACCTGTCTGCCCAGGGGCTGGATGATCTTGTGTGCGCATGGTGCTGCACCAAGGGCTTTCTGGCAGCAGCAGAAAACGGCGCAATTCCGGTGCTGTGTGTCTTTGACAGTGAGGAGGTAGGCTCTAATTCCCCCCAGGGTGCGGCATCCCCGTTGCTGGAGGGAACATTGGACCGGATCGCCCGGTCTTTGGGACTGGAGCTTAGGTGCCTGCTCAGCCGGTCCTTTATGGTGTCAGCAGACAATGCCCACGGCGTACACCCCAACCACCCGGAGTACGCTGACCCCCAAAATGCACCGGTGCCGGGGCAGGGTGTGGTGCTGAAGTTCAACGCCAATCTGCGCTATACCACCGACGGCGTTTCCGCTGCGGTGTTCCGGAAGATCTGCGCCATGGCGCAGGTGAATGTGCAGACCTACTATAACCGTGCCGACCTGCCCGGAGGCTCCACCTTGGGAAATATTTCTCTTTCCCATGTGGCGGTGCCTACGGCGGATATCGGCCTTGCCCAGCTGGCTATGCATTCCTGTTATGAGACCATGGCGGCGGCAGATGCACAGGCCCTTGTGGATGCCATGACGGTGTACTACAGCTGCGCCTTGGACAGCGATGGTGACGGCAGTGTGAAATTGTTGTCAAAATAAACAAAAATACCCAGGCAAAACTGTGAGAACCGACCATTGCACATGGCCGCTTCTTATGGTATTATTATAGCATCCGGGCATAGGGCAACCTACTCCACAAAAATAGCTGCTCTGTGTCACAAAAGGAGGAAATATAAACAACCGTCGGACTCACGGTGCGGCAGTGTGGAGACCTGTCGTAAGACCATCGCTGTTTTACCCGGCGTTGGTGAGAGCATATGCGAGGATTCGGTATGTTCAGAGTCGGAAAGTATGGCAAATGTAACCCTGAAGAACATCAAGAAGATCTACCCGTTCAGCGGCGATGACATCAAGCGGAACAAGCGTAAGGCAAAGGCCAAGAAGGTAGAGGAGGCCAATCCCGAGATTGAGAAGGCAAAGCTGCAGGTTACTGAGCAGGGCGTTGTCGCTGTTCAGGAGTTCAACCTGGAGATCCAGGACAAGGAATTCATCGTTCTGGTCGGTCCTTCCGGCTGCGGTAAGTCCACCACTCTGCGTATGGTCGCCGGTCTGGAAGAGATCTCTGAGGGCGAGCTGTGGATCGGTGATAAGCTGGTCAACGACGTGGCTCCCAAGGACCGCGATATCGCCATGGTCTTCCAGAACTACGCTCTGTACCCCCACATGACCGTGTATGACAACATGGCTTTCGCTCTGAAGCTGCGTCATACCCCCAAGGAAGAGATCGACCGCAAGGTTAAGGAAGCTGCCGAGATCCTGGACATCACCCAGTACCTGGGCCGTAAGCCCAAGGCTCTG
Organism: Oscillospiraceae bacterium; assembly: GCA_017624645.1. Classification (GTDB taxonomy): domain Bacteria; phylum Bacillota; class Clostridia; order Oscillospirales; family Oscillospiraceae; genus Faecousia. The sequence goes on along the minus strand of JAGAMQ010000183.1, from coordinate 335 downwards.
TCCGGCGGTCAGCGTCAGCGTGTGGCCATCGGCCGTGCCATCGTCCGTGACCCCAAGGTCATGCTGATGGACGAACCTCTGTCCAATTTGGACGCCAAGCTGCGTAACCAGATGCGTGCAGAGATCATCAAGATGCGTGAGCGTATCAATACCACCTTTATCTACGTTACCCACGACCAGACTGAGGCTATGACTCTGGGCGACCGTATCGTCATCATGAAGGACGGCTTCATCCAGCAGATCGGCACTCCCCAGGAGGTCTTCAACCATCCCTATAACCTGTTCGTTGCAGGCTTCATCGGCTCTCCCCAGATGAACATGTTCGAGGCAAAGCT
>JAGAMQ010000015.1 GCA_017624645.1 Oscillospiraceae bacterium | reverse complement strand
GCCAAGGGCGTTGTGACCCACCTCGGAGTTGCCCATATCCTCGTCGGAGGGCAGACCCACAGCGGTGCCGTGGGCTTTCAGCCAGGTATGGGGGCAATTGGCCAGCAAAGCGTCAAGGGTGGGAGTGGCTGCGACCTTAACGGCGTCTCCGCTGCCGCCGTCGCCCTTGCCCACACCGTCCATAACAACCAAAACGATGGGTTTTTCCATATCAATTCCTCCGGAATAAAAGTCTATGTAAAAATGTGCATGATTACAGCCATACTATTTTACACCATTTTTGCCAAAGATACAACCTGTTTTTCGATATTTTCATAACAAACCCGTTATTTGTCGGGAAAAAGCACAAAACCCCCGGTATACTTCCGGGTGAAAATGGGAATTTTTCCGATTTTTTGCCCATACAATGATTGACATAACCGATAAAAACGGGTATTCTATGAGCATATAAATCGTGGGGGAAAGGGGAAATAGGCCATGGAACTTCGTGAAGTAACCTATCTGGCGGTGGCATTGCGGATCCTTGCAGCGGTGATTTTAGGCGGCCTGATCGGTTTGGAACGGGGAATGAAGAACCGTCCGGCAGGTCTGCGTACCTACATGCTGGTGTGTGTGGGAGCCTGCCTTGTGATGCTTACCAATCAATACATATATCAGATCACTTCCTCCGGCGACCCCACCCGTATGGCAGCCCAGGTGGTCAGCGGCATCGGCTTTTTGGGTGCCGGTACCATTGTGGTCACCCGGCGCAATCAAATCAAGGGTCTGACCACTGCGGCAGGACTTTGGTCCGCAGCGGGCGTGGGACTGGCACTGGGAATTGGCTTCTACGAAGCGGCCGCAGTGGGTGCTCTGGCAATCTTTGTGGTTATGACCCTGCTGCAGCGGATGGATAACCGGGTGCACCGCAAGACCAAAACGGTGGAGGTCTATATCGAGGTAGGTAGGACCCTGTCCCTGGGTGAGCTGCTGCGAAGGCTTCGGGAAGAAGAGTTTGAGGTCCGGGATGTGCAGCGGGAGTCCGGACTGGAGACCGGCGGCGAGACCGGCACCCGGGCATACATTGCCGTGGTGAAGGCAAAGAACCGGCAAAACCACATGGACATTGTGGAAAAGGTCCGGGAGCTGCCCGGGGTAGTGTATGTGGAAGAGCTGTAAGAAAAATACTGTATACTGCAGATAACAGGGAGGTACTTATGTTTTATCGGATGAAGATTGCCGGGCTGGATCGGGATCTGCCCATCTGTCCGGTGACAGACAGCCTGTATATCGCAGGCTTTGTGGTGTTCGGGGATCAGGAGCTGACGGTTGCCTGCGCGGCAGAGCTTCTGAAGCGGGCACCGGAATACGATTATCTTATCACCGCCGAGGCAAAGGGGATCCCCCTTGCCCATGAGATGGCACGGCAGACCGGTGCGCGGAAATATTTTTTGGCAAGGAAGGCACCTAAGCTGTATATGCGCGGTGTATTCTCTTCCACGGTAAAGTCCATTACCACGGAAAAGGAGCAGACTCTGTATCTGGATACCGCCGACGCGGAGCAGATCCGGGGCAAGCGGATCCTCATTGTAGACGATGTGATCTCTACCGGTGAGAGTCTCCGGGCTTTGGAAGTGCTGGTGGAAAAGGCCGGGGGCATCATTGTGGGCAAGATGGCGGTACTGGCAGAGGGCGATGCCCAAAGCCGGGAAGACATTATTTATCTGGAGAAGCTTCCCCTCTTCCATCCCGACGGAACCGTTATGGAATAACAAAACAGGCGTGCATCGGCACGCCTGCCAGAGTGTCAAAAAAGCCGCCAATCGTCAAAAAGCAGCATATGATTACGCGTTCTGATACAGCCTTCTTTTTGTCTGGAATATGGTAAAAAGCTTTTGTTTTTAACGGATAAGTCAGCCGAAAACACTTGCTGCGCAAGGCTTTTTGACTTACTGCACAACTCGCACCCTGGAGTACCTTTGTACACCGACGGGTGCGAGTTGCTTGTCTTGACGGCTTTATTGACCTCTGTCAGCCTGCCGAAAAACAAGTTTTTCGACAGGCTGAGGGCAGGAGCAAAAGCTCCTGCCCTTAATTTTTTACAAGGAACACACAATATTTTGTAAGCTATTGGGGGATTTTCAGCAGTTACGCAATTGGGTTTCCAGCGCCTCCACAGGCATTTCATCAATGTCTGTCAGCAGCTTGATACCCATTGCCTTAGCCCGGAGCCGGATGGAAGCCTCCTTGCTGCCAAGCTTCTCCGGTTGGGTGATCACCAAAACCTTACGGGCATATTTGCCCCCAAACCGGGTCGCCACGGATTCCAGCTTGAACAGCTCCTCCACATCCATATCTCCGTTTTTACAGGAAACAAACACCGGCACAGCACCGCGCATCATCATAACGTCGATCTCGTTATTTACATCTGCCGTCCCCCTTTCCGTCAGCCTACCGTCCCAGTCCAGCCACACACCGGTGAGGACATCGTGGTACACCCGCTCCCCTTCTTTATTGAACAGTCCCCGGGCGATCATGGCGATATACAGTTAGGTAGTCATGGCCTTGGTAAAACAGTAGGTTTTGTTAATTCAGGAATTAATGCTGTTTATTACTCGACAAAAACTACAGAAGGTGAATCTTTTGGAGAGGG
>JAGAMQ010000182.1 GCA_017624645.1 Oscillospiraceae bacterium | reverse complement strand
GTCAGAATGTGTCTATGGATTCGGATACGGTCAGAAATGTGTTCCAGAATGTCTCCCGAATCGAACAGCTCACCCTTACAGGTGGTGAGCCATCGCTGGCACCGGATGTCCTGTTATGGATCGTCTATTATGCCAAGTCAATGGGTATTCAAATCGGTTCCTTTTTCTGTGCTACCAATGCAAAGGAGTATTCCCAGGAGTTTGTTGACAAACTGCAGGAACTGTATGGTTTGTGTGAAAGACCTGACCGATGTATCTTGACGGTCAGCACAGATCAGTTTCATACCACCGATCTGGAGGTAAAGAAACGCTACAGTGAGCTTCCTTTCTATAGGCCTGAAAAGGAACACGGTACGATCCCAAAAGCAGAGATCATTTTGGAAGGCAGAGCAGCAGAAAATAAACTGGGTCGATTTACAGTGCCCCCAGAGACTCACATCTACGATTATGAGTTCAAAGGGTTTAAGTGCTTTATCAATGACCGGGTTTATATCAATGCTCTGGGTGATGTCCTTCTGAATCCTGATATGAGCTACGAAAACCAAGACCAGTTTAATTTCGGCAATGTGTTTTACGCACCGCTGGAAGATCTGCTGCGTGACTGTTTCTATATCGTTCCGGATTACTTCTTTCCGGATAAGAAACAGTGCGTTTTCAGTGTTCGTATCACAGGTGAAGAAAACACTATCGCCCCTACCAAGGTAGATAGCAAGGTCTATTATTCCAATCCGCAAAAGGCCATCGCTGCCTACCACAGCATTCTGAACAACCTGCGTTATACGCCTACGGATCCTAAGTATGGACCTATTCCGGATGAGCTTGGACTTCGTTACATCGAAATGCCGAAAATAGGAGACCATTTGGAGTCAACCTGCATTGCGTACTTGCATCCTAACCGTCCACCCAGAAATGTGATTGTGGAGATTGAACGCTGCCCCATAGAGGAGGAATTTAACGATGTCCGATTCTGAGCAGCAAACCACAGCTTTTTGCCTGAAGGAGATTGAAGCCTCCCGGACACTGATCCTGACCATTTCCAGTCAGCTCCCCAAGCTGCGGGCCGTGTGCGAAAAGTACAAAGGCACCGGGCTAAAAAAGGAGTATGATTCTCTGCTGGATCTGCAGAAAGCGGTCAATCGGTTGCTGGAAGAGTTTCCGGCATTGGTGCTGCAGCTCAGTGAGTACGGTGATGAAGAACTGTCCAAAACCACAGAGCGTTTGTACGGTGTGCTGAAAAAGTTTAACTGGATGGCACCCGATTACTCTCAGCTTTGTAATGCTCTGGATAGTTTCGCAAAGGGCTTGCCTACAGCAGATCACAATATCAACACTGCAAAGCTGGCTCACTTAATGAACCGTGCCCGTATGGGTTACTTCCCAACAGACCCCTCCCACGTGGAAAGGCTGAAAGAGGCTATCACATTCCCGGAAGAGCCGGTGAACCTGATAGACCCCTGCTGTGGCGAAGGCATCGCTCTGCAAATCTTCTCAGAAGGCACACAGGCCCGGACATACGGAATCGAGCTTGACGAAGTACGCGGTGAGGAAGCGCAAAAGCGGCTCCACCGTGTAGGCTTCGGCAGCTTCTTCCATTCCCGGATCAGCCTGAATGCCTTTCAGGGATTGTGGCTCAATCCGCCTTATTTGTCTGTCCCATCAGAAAACGGCAGCAGAAGGCTGGAAAAGAGCTTCCTTGCAGACAGTATGCGGCTTTTACAGACCGGTGGCATCCTGGTTTACATCATCCCACACTATCGGGCCACACCGGATGTATGCCGTGTGCTTTGCGAGAACTTCACAGATCTGCGGGTACACAAATTCATCGGTAAGGAATTCGAGCGTTTCAAGCAGGTCGCCTTTATTGGCGTAAAAACCGAACGGCGTGAAGCAGAAAAGATGGCGAAACGGCTGTCTGAGTATATGCTGAACCCGGAAAACATACCCCTCATAACCCAACTGCCGAAGCAGTGTTACACTATGCCTTCGGCAAGAAAAAAAGTAGAGCTGTTCAAAGGCGCCGTCTTTAATGTGTCGGAGCTTGCAGACCAGCTGAAAAAATCAACCAGCATTGAAAGACTGTTTGAGGACAGTACCCTGGATAACCGGGAGCGCCGTCCGCTGCTGCCGCTGAACCTGTCGCAAGTCGGCTTGGTCGGAGCCAGCGGAATGATGAACGGACTTGTAGAATGTGATACCCCTCACATTATCAAAGGCCGCATCGTTAAGGAGAAGAAAACAAAGGTCGGTGCCGAGGATAACGGCAAGACCTCCTTGCGGGAAATCACCTCAAACAAGCTCATTTTCAATGTACTGACATCTACCGGGCTGAAATCGCTCGGCTAAATCAATTCAAATGAAATGAGGACGAAATCATGTTACATCAACCCCAAATCCTTTCCCCGGAAGAGTCCGCCCTTGCTGCTGAGCAATTCGGACAGGTGTATTCCTTTTTGGCAGAGAACGATCTGTCGGAGGATATCTACTACGATTATGCGTTAGACGGTTTTCTGAAGGCCATTCACAAGCATTCCAGAGAACCCGGCAAGGACTTCAAGGAACTTTCCTGGACCTGTATGAGCGCAGAATGTTCCGCCTATGAGGAAATGCAGTACAGCTTACCTCCTGTGCTGAGCTTCTGCGAGTCTGATCGTAGTGCGTACACGCTGGAAGAAACTGTTGCCAACACAAAGGACACTTTGGAGGAAACCATCATGTCCATTTCCCTGCAGGAGACGATGGCTGGCTTCGATGAACTCCAGCGTAAGGTCGTGAAGCTGTTGTATGCGGGCTACTCTCAGATGGATATTGCGTCTATGCTGCAAATGAGCATTCAGGCTGTGCGTAATGAGATCCATTACATTCAGCAGGAATTGACCGCAACCCCTCTGATGATGGCAGCTTAAATTTGGAAAG
>JAGAMQ010000181.1 GCA_017624645.1 Oscillospiraceae bacterium | reverse complement strand
TCCTCATTATGGTAGTTGTGTGGTCGGCAAACCACTTCCACTATAATGGGGAGCCTTTTTCTTGTCTACTTCACTTCTCGCTAGAAGCTATTTTTTGTCCCCCGGCAGAGCCGGGGGTTGCCTTTGGTCCAACCAAAACAACCCTCCGCTGCGCATGCAGCGGAGGGCTTTAAAATTATTCAGCCATGATGAGGTAGTGAGAAGCGGGGAACTTGTCGCCTACATGGAACTTCAGCCAGCCATCTTCGTAGGTGGTGGCAAGCTTGCCCACATAGAAGCCCTCGGAGTTGACACCCCATACCCGCAGATCGGGCTGGTTGGTCTTGATGGCGATATCCGCCTGAATGACCTCGGACACGATCGGTGCGTGACCCACATCGATCATCTTTTCCCCGTCGAACTGAGCACCGGTGTTCCGGGCACGTCCGATGGTGGTCAGCAGCATGTGCTGGGAGCTTTCGATGCCGTCATTAGTCAGAGAGGACAGGGCCACAACGCCGAAGTCGGTGAAGCAGTCAACGGTCATGCCGTTGAGCTTCAGCTCCAGACCCAGGATCTCACGGCGACGGGTATCCTCACCCTGGAAGCGGCCCAGCATACCGTAAACGATCTTGGTACGCTCGGTATCCACAGCGCCGATAGAACGCTTCAGGTCACGCCACATCTCACCGGTGTCGGACTCGATGCGCTGAGGATTCTCTCTGGGCACTACATCGGTATCCATCACAAACTCGTCAATGCCGGTGGTGTCGGTATCATCGAGAACGGTGTGGATCTGATGACGCTCCACCAGGGAGGTAAATGCCTGACAGCTCAAGGTGCTCAGCTGGGACATCTTGGCACCCACCACCTTGTTGGCGGGCTTGACGTCACCACGGCGCAGCATCAGAGCGGAGTGGTAGAACAGGTTCATCTTGGCGGGGTCATTCCAGATGGAGAAGTAGCCGTCACGGTAGGCCACACTGCCCACGGAGTTGGAGGAGCTTTCCTTGCCCAGTACATCGATGCGGTCGGTGTAGTTGCCAGAAGAGTATGTATAAATGGTCATACCGGACCAGTTCTGCAGGCAGGCGACGGCTGCCACATGGGGTGCACCCAGGGCACGGTAGGCGTTGGGCCAGCAGATATCCCACTCGGAGAAGAACAGGGGCTTGCCGTGGATCTTGGGACGAGCCATGTTGCCCAGCACACTCTCACCGTCGGTGATGCACTTGTGCTGGCAGATCTTCTCGTTTTCCTGCCAGTGCCAGTCGGACATGTACTTGTGCATATCGGTGAAGTCACTGATGCGGCCCAGCTTGACTTCGGCATTGGTATGCAGCCAGTTGGTGACCACGCAGGGGATCTTCACGCCGATCTCCCGGGCGTAGTCCATCATCTCGTGGTAGAACTTTTCGCTCTGGTACATCTTGAAGTCTTCCATGGGCTTGTCCATGGTGAACAGGTCACAGCCGTAGGCATCGTAGTCGATGTTGTTCTCCTTCAGCCACTCATTGAACAGATCCCGGAACATATTGTCATAGTAGGGAACACGGATGAAGTTCTTACGCACGGAGCTGTCGTAGAACAGGTTGTTCTCGTTGACCAGGGTGCACATGACGAATACGGGATCATCCTTGTAGCGCAGACCGGTGTAGGGGTTGTAGTGGTTCCAGATCTTGTCCATGTACTCCTTCTGCAGGTCGATCATGGTCCGGTCGTACATGCTGTAGAAACGGGCAGCGTCGCCCAGCTGATTGGCGAACTTAACACCGTCGCCGGTTTTGTACTTACGGTAGGTGACCATGTCGATGGTCAGATAGATGCCCTCCTGCTTCAGGCAGTAGATCAGGTAATCGAGACGCTCAAAGGACTCGTCGCACAGGTCCCGGGAGTTCTCCAGACGGGGACCTGCGTACATCTGGTAGATGTTGGGAACACACCACTCAGCATCCAGCTGGTGCAGACGCACGATGTTACAGCCGGACATGGCAAGGCGGCGAGCCACCTTACGGGCGTAATCATGAGTGGGGAAGTTGGCGCCGCCGTTGAACATAACGCCCCAGAATTTTCCCAGGGTGCCATCCTCGAAACGGAAGTTGTCGCCGTCGGCCTTCAGGAAGCCGTGCTTGCCTGCAGGGCGCTCATCTGCGAATACGAAGGAGATGTCAACGGGCATCGAATCGTAATACGCAGGGGTGGGAATGTACTTAGCCATACGAAAAACCATCCTTTCTAAATATATGTGCTTCCGCACATGAAATTTCATTATCGATTATACCTGCAAAGTGCAATTATTGCAAATGAATATCTGTAACAACGCAAAAACCACAAAGATAATGCGCAAGAAATGCAAAAAATCATTGGTCCCGGCAGAAAAAACCTGGTGCGTCTGTATTTCCCGGGACGCACTGCCTGCAGCAGCACCGATATTCATTCCGTCTGTGTCATATGTCCGGGTGTCGGCAGATCCCAGTACCGCATCCCTTAATCTTCAACAAATGGGAGCATGCTGTGGTTTTTTAGGAGATGGGGTTGATATTTGGGTGGGAGTGATGTATGCTGTAGTAAATGGATATAAGAATCCTACATAAATGGGTATGAAAGGTTCTTAATGAAAGGATCGGAAATATGGAGAGAGAAAAAATAGCAAACATAGGGCTGTGGGTAAAGAGACTTGTGTCCCTTGCAGCTTTGGTAAGCTTAATGATCGTTGCATATTCTCTGAATAGGCAGCCAATGCCTGCCCCACAGCCTGGGGAGACTGTCAGCACCCCAATTACCCGACCCACAGAGGAGACCATACAGGCAACAGAACAGATCACGCAACCTACAGAGGAAACAACACAGCCTACAGAGCAGATTGCCCAACCTGTCGAGCCTACCACTATACCCACAGAATTGCCTCCGGAATCCACGGAAGCAACGGTAGAACAGGACGGAAGAAACTTGGTTGTCATTGATGCGGGACATCAGACCAAAGGAAACTCCCAAAAGGAACCTGTGGGACCGGGAGCATCCACCATGAAAGCAAAGGTGGCTGGCGGCACCCGGGGGGTTGCCACCAAGCTTCCGGAATACAAGCTAAATCTGATGGTAGCCATGAAGCTGCAGGCCGTTTTGGAATCCAGAGGTTATCAGGTGGTCATGGTCCGTACGGAAAATGATGTAGATATCAGTAACGCAGAACGGGCGCAGGTAGCCAATGAACTGAAGGCGGATGCGTTTATCCGTATTCATGCCAACGGATCCGAGAATTCCAGTGCCAACGGGATCCTGACCATATGCCAGACAAAAAAGAACCCCTATAATAAAGAATTGCACGATAAGAGCTATCTGCTTTCCCAGAGGGTTCTGGAGCAGACTGCAGCAGCTACTGGTGCCAAGAAGCTGTACGTGTGGGAAACGGATACCATGAGCGGTATCAACTGGTGTCAGGTACCGACCACCATCGTGGAAATGGGCTTTATGACCAATGAAGAAGAGGACCGGAAGATGGCAACCGATGAATACCAACAGAAGCTGGCAGTGGGCATTGCCAACGGTATAGACCGCTATTTTGACTGACCAAAGCAAAAGTGTCGAAACCACTATGGTTTCGGCACTTTTTAATATATTTCAGGGATCTACGCTGATGGTAATATTACCGGTGTCGGTGGTGATCTCACATATGCCGCCGGTAACGGTTTTGGGAATGCTCACCCGGCCAGTGTCGGTGTGGGTGATAAATACCTTGTGGGTAAGCAGGCTGCCGCTGACCTTGCCCGTGGAGGTTTTGACGCTGATTTCGGCGGCGTCGCAGCGGTCAAATGTTATGTTTCCGGTGGATCTTTCCAAGGAAAGCTTTTCTGTGGCAACCACATTCTTTAAAGTGAGATTACCGGTGTCACCCCGGGAAACAAAATTTTTGCACCGGATGTCTGTCAGATTTGCCCTGCCTGTGGTAACACGGATGCTCACATCTCCCTGGCAGGTCACGCCTGCAACCGTAACCTTTCCTGTGGAAACAGAAAGATCAAGGGTTCCGGCAGAAATGCTTTCCACACGAATGTCTCCTGTACTTGTTTTTATTTTGACGGCATCCGTGGAAGAGGCAGAATTTGTTACGTTTCCGGTGTTTTCGGAAATGTCTATGACTGTAAAGTGGAATGTCTTGGGTATTTCCACATCGCCGGTAAGAGAGCTTATGGAAAGCGCGCCGTACTCGCTCTGTGGGAGGGTAACGGTTATTTTTGGAGTGCTCCAATTTACGCCGATATACTCATACCATTTTCTGGTATCTACGATGTTGATTGTTAAAGTGCCGTCCTTTACCGCTACGAAGTGCTCTGCGTTTTCCTGTTCATAGCAAACCACTGAGCCCCTGTCGCCGGGGACGAATACGATGTCCGCGGTGTTCGTTTGGATGGATATGTTTTCAAAACCTTCAGAGAGTTCATAGGTGTTGGTTTCATATTTGACTGTAGATAATTTTGTAAAATCCCATTTTTGCATGGATATGGTACCTCCCAAAATGATGAAGCCGGCAACCACAAGAGCTGTGGCTGCGATCAACCATACGATTGTTTTTTTACCCATCACGCCGCCTCCTTCTTTCTAAAGCAGTTCCGTCCCCAGCCCAAAAGCTTTTTGGTAAGGAATAGATTAAGCCATGTCGCAGCCTTACATCCAAAGAACAGGAAAACACCAAGACCGGCACAGAGGATCCCGGCACCCAGCAGTGCAAATCCAACGACACCGCTGCCTGTCAAAGCAAACCCGCAGCCCGACACAATACCGGCAAAAGCGCAGGCAACAAAGGATGCAAACACGGCCCACAGGGAAAACACTATAGACCACAGGGAAATGTAAAGGGCGACAACCACAGAAAAAGCAGCAAGCAGCAGGGAAAGCCACAGGGGAGAGCCAAGCACCAATAGAACGATCTGCCAAGCCTTCAGACCCTTTTTCGACGCGACTGCTCCGGTGGCTTGGGGATGGGGAGTGTCGGTGAGGATCTGCGCGGCGATCTCCTCAACGGACCCTACCGCCGCAACTGCTTCATCTTCCGCAAGACCTTCTTCCATTCGATCTTCGATCATCTCGCTGTAAAAGGACAGTCTCTCGTCGATATCCGTCTTGGATAAGCAGGATACTTTTCTTTTCAGCTGTAAAAGAAACTCTTTTTTATCCATTTCTCTCATCCTCCTTGGTTACGAATTGATAGATAGAAAGGATCTCGTTCCACTGGTTCTTGAAATCTTCAATACGTTTTTGTCCTGCGCCAGTGATATGGTAATACTTCCGAAGTCGTCCGTCGTGTTCCGCGGTACGGACAGTAAGCATGTTTGCAGATTCCAGACGCTTCAAAATGGTGTATAAGGTGGATTCGGAAAGGGGGATATAGGGCTTCATATCCTTGATGATCTTATATCCGTAGGAATCCTCACTCTTGATGGCTGCCAAAACGCATACCTCCAAAAGTCCCCGTTTTAGTTGAATATCCATATCATACCTCCCTTTATGAAATACATCATAACACGAGGTATAATGCATGTCAAGAACTGTGTGGGAGCAGAAAAAGACAGAAAGCCATCCCTAACCGGGGAGGTTCTTTGGTGCCCCGGAGAGGCCTCTCTCAATCAAGGTTTGGCTCCCATCCTTTTTGTATGATTGCCACTGTCAATCATAGGGATTATTCATTCGTTGAGCATAAGAAACAGCTACATTTCCAACAATATAACCTTTTCGATATAATGGTAATACCTTATTTTGCAGGAAGAAGTTGACAACGCAACAAGTAAGGTGTATAATGCAGAAGTTGACAGTTCAACATCTTTCTTCCAGGAGGTATTCTATGTTAAACCGATTTGCCCGATTTTCCCTTGCGATTTCTGAAATAGACCGCTGCTGGCACAAGCTGGCAGCTGAGGAAATGGCAAAATATGATCTCAACAGCGCCCACGCATTCTATTTGACCACACTGATCCAATATCCGGAAGGCGTCACTGCCGCAAAGCTAGGTGAGCTGTGCTGCAAGAACAAGGCGGATGTTTCCCGTATGATCTCCATTTTGGAAAAGAAGGGGCTTGTTTGCAAAGAAGCTGTTGGCGGCAATCTGTACCGCGCAAAGCTTTTGTTGACTGATGAAGGCCGGAAGGCTGCGGAGCATGTGCAGGGCCGCGCTGCATTGGCCGTGGAGCTGGCTGGTTCCGGTATGACAGATGCAGATCGGGAGACCTTCTATCGCTGCCTGGAAATGATCACAACAAATCTGCAAACGCTTAGCAAGGAAGGCCTTCCCCAAGCGTGAGTGATTCGCATAAATTTATTGCCGTGCGTACTCTATGCAAACAGGGAGTTGCATCTTCCTGAGATAATTTTGAAAGTGAGAAAAATACTATGAATGAATATGTAATTTTTACCGACTCCTGCTGTGACATTCAGCCTAAACTGTTGAAGGAGTGGGGTGTCCCTTGTGCCAATATGACTTTCTCCTTTGATGGAGAGGAAAAAGAATACATCGATACAGATATTTCGGGCAAAGAATTCTATGACCGTATGCGCCAGGGTGCCCATGCCAGGACCGCAGCCATCAACCCAGGCACCTTCTCCTGTGCCTTCGCGCCCATTTTAGAAGAAGGCAAGGATATTCTGTATGTTGCATTTTCCTCCGGACTCAGCACGACGGTCAACTCTGCCTATATGGCAGCAGAGGAACTGAAGGAGAAGTACCCGGACCGGAAGATCGTCATCGTGGATACACTGGCAGCCTCTGCCGGTGGCGGACTAATGGTGTACATGGCAGTTGCCAAGAAAAATGAGGGAGCATCCTTAGAGGAGAATGCTTCCTATATTGAGTCCTTGATTCCGCAGCACTGTATCTGGTTTACTGTGGATGATCTGGAATATCTGAAACGGGGCGGCCGTGTCAGCCCATTGGTTGCCTTTGCAGGCAGTGTCCTGGGAATCAAGCCAATACTGCAGATGGACGATGAAGGTCATCTAATCAAGGTGTCCACTGCCCGTGGCAGAAAGAAAGCAATCGAAGCCCTGGTAGATAAGTATGCAGAATTGTCTTACGAAGAAAAGAATACACCAATCTTTATCTCCCACGCAGAATGTGAGGAGGACGCAAAGCACTTAGCAGATATTCTGATGCAGCGCCACAGTGCAGAGGTGACACTGATTACAGAAATCGGCCCGGTCATCGGTTCCCATGCCGGTCCCGGCACCCTTGCAATCTTCTTTATCGGCAAGCATAGATAACATAGGAACTGTTGGTAGAGTTGTATTTCTACCCACAGGAGAGCCGAAATTCCTGTAGTAGGTGGAAAACTGCCTGCTGAAATGATACCCTAAGTAAGAATTTGAAAGGCAGGTATATTACCTATGAGAACTGTAAAAATTGTTGCGGATTCCTCCGCAAATTTGATGGAACTAAAGACCGTCGCATTTGATGCGGCACCGCTTAAGATCATTACCGCCAAGCGGGAATTTGTGGACGACCGGAATTTGGATTTGGATGAAATGATCGGGTATTTCAAGTCCTACAAGGGCAGGTCGCAAAGTTCTTGTCCCAATCCCGAGGATTGGCTGACGACCTTCGGCGACGCAGAGGATGTTTTCTGTGTTGCCATCACCAGCGGCCTGTCCGGTAGTTATAATGCTGCCTGCATCGCAAAGGAGATGTACGAAGCGGAGCATCCCGGCAGAAGGGTCTTTGTAATCGACTCCCTTTCCGCCGGTCCGGAGTTGACTTTGCTTGTGGAGAAGTTGGAAGAGTTGATCGTTGCAGGAAAGTCTTTTGAGGAAATCTGCGTCTATATGCCCGAATATCAAAAGAAGACTGGTCTGCTGTTTATGCTGGAATCTCTCAATAATTTTGCCGCCAACGGCAGAGTATCACCGGCTGTTGCCAAGATCGCAGGTGTTCTGGGTATTCGTATTGTGGGCAAGGCCAGCGATGTAGGCACTTTGGAGCCAACGGACAAATGCCGGGGTGAAGATAAGTCCTTGAAGACAATTCTGAAACACTTAAAAGAAAGCGGTCTGAAAACCGGCAAAGTCATTCTGGCACACTGCTTAAATGAGTCGGCAGCCAATACTTTGAAGAACATGATCGAGACAGAGTTGCCTGGTGTGGCTGTAAAGATTGGCAAGAATCTCGGCCTGTGCAGCTTCTACGCAGAAAAGGGCGGCTTGCTGGTAGGCTTTGAAAAAAGTTGATGATTGTAAAAGGGGTAATAAAATGAAAGATAAGAAACAATTTTGGCAGGCGGTGAAATTTACACTGTTCTCCATCTCCGCAGGTGCGATCCAGATCGGTTCTTTTGCACTGCTGGAAATCTTTATTAAGGATTATTGGATTCCGTATCTGGTCTCCCTGGTGCTGTCGATTCTATGGAACTTTACACTTAACCGCCGCTATACCTTTAAGTCTGCGGCCAATGTGCCGGTGGCTATGGCGAAGGTGTTTGGATTCTACCTGGTGTTCACACCGCTGTCTACATATCTGGGCAATCTGGCAGAGGGGGCAGGCATAAATGACTTTATCATTCTGATAGTCACTATGCTGGCAAACTTTGTGTTGGAATTCCTCTTTTGCAAGCTTGTGGTATACCGGGGCCAAGAGGATACATTGAATAAGTGAGTATATAGGAGACGGCGGCAGGTTTGTTCTGCCGCTGTTTTTACATTTCTTCAATGAATTTTCAATCTTTTATGATATAATAAATATGATTGGAGGTGGACCTGTGCGAATACTGCTGGTGGAAGACGAAAAAAGAATGGCGCAGGCGCTGTGTGAGATCCTGCGGCTTGAGAAATATGAAGTGGATCACTATGCAAATGGGCTTGACGGTTTAGCAGCCATCGAAAGCAATATTTATGACATTGTCATTTTGGATGTGATGCTTCCC
>JAGAMQ010000180.1 GCA_017624645.1 Oscillospiraceae bacterium | reverse complement strand
TCAAGAAGGTTCTGGACGGCGTTGCCAACTCCCAGGTGGATGAGTTCGGCACCACCAAGCCTCTGATCGAGTGCGTCCACTCCGGCGTTCTCCGTGGCGCTGTGGCTATGGTCGGCTGTAACAACCCCAAGGTCCGTCCCGACACCGCCCACATCGGCCTGATGAAGAAGATGCTGGAGAACGACATCATCGTCATCACCACCGGCTGCTCCGCTCAGGCTGCTGCCAAGGCTGGCCTGATGGATCCCGTTCAGGCTAAGGAGTACTGCGGTGCCGGTCTGAAGCGCGTCTGCGAGCTGGCTGGTATTCCTCCCGTGCTGCACATGGGCTCCTGCGTGGATATTTCCCGTATGATGATCCTGGCTGCTGATATCGCCAAGGATTGGGGCATCAACATTTCTCAGGTTCCCGTTGTGGGCTGCGCTCCCGAGTGGATGTCCGAGAAGGCTGTTTCCATCGGTAACTACGTTGTGGCTACCGGTATCGAGACCTTCCTGGGCGTGGATCCCTACTCCAAGGGCTCTACCGAGGTCACCGAGCTGCTCCAGGGCGAGAACGGTATCAACAAGTGGGTCGAGGCCAAGTTTGTTGTGGATACCGACATCGACGCTTTGGGTGACAAGATGATCGCCTGCATCGAGGCAAAGCGCGCCGCTCTCGGAATCTAAAAAGTATCTGTCATTCCGAGACCAGTCCACAGACTGGTCGTGGGAATCTCCCTCTTAAAATGGGGATTGCCACGGGCTGCGCCCTCGCAATGACATCATGTAAGAGGATTTTCCAAATGAAAGTAGCAATCACCGGTAAGGGCGGCGTGGGAAAAACCACCCTGTCCTCTACCTTGGCAAGACTATACGCCGACGAAGGGCGTACCGTTCTGGCAGCGGATGTGGACCCGGACGCCAATCTGGGTCTTGCCCTGGGTCTTTCCCAGGAAGAGGTGGATGAGATCATCCCCATCTCCCGGATGAAGGATCTGGCAAAGGAACGCACCGGTGCCAGCGATGACAACAAGTTCTACAAGCTTAACCCCTATGTGGCGGACATTCCGGAGAAATTCGCGAAAACCGTCAACGGTGTCAAGCTGCTGGTTATGGGAACCGTGGATCTGGGGGGCAGCGGTTGTGTCTGCCCTGAGCATGTGATGCTCAAGTCCATTCTGGCTGCCATGACCTACCGCAAGGACGATGTGGTCATCATGGATATGGAAGCAGGTCTGGAGCATCTGGGCAGAGGTACGGCGGCCAATATGGATCAGTTCATCGTGGTCATCGAACCGGGTGCCCGAAGTGTGCAGACCTACCGCAACGTCAAGCGCCTTGCCGCAGATCTGGGTGTCAAGCAGGTCCGGGTGGTGGCCAACAAGGTCCGGGACGAGGCAGACGAAGCCTTTATCCGGGAGACCATCCCGGCGGAAGACCTCTTGGGCATTATACATTATAATACTCAGGTGATCGACGCGGACCGGCAGGGAAAATCCCCTTACGATTTCAGTCCCCAGGCAATCGAAGAAATTCGGAAAATAAAAGCGATCCTGGATCGCGAATAAGTATCATAACGAGGAGGAAAAAACGTTGACACTTTTTGATAGAGTTTTCGGCGGTAACGATTATAACTATGAGCGTACCGTAGCCGCCATCGACGCAGCCATCGCCCAGTACGGCGAAGGCGAAGCCGTTGCTTTCCCCGACACCGCCTACAGCCTGCCCTGTTACTACGGTATCACCGGCGTGAAGATCACCAACCTGGGTGAGATGAAGGCCGCTATGGACACCATCAAGGGCATGATGACCCGCGAGTCCCGTCTGCAGGACGCATTCGACAGCGGTGTTGCTTCCGCTCTGTGCGCAGAGTTCCTGGAAGCTCTGAAGTACCTCCACGGTGCTACCCCCTACACTGAGCCTGAGATGGGCTTCCTCACCGACGCCTTTGTCCGTAATCTGGGCGTGCCCCTGGTTACCGGCGATATCCCCGGTGTTGCCGTTATCATCGGTGGCGCAGAGGACCCCGCCGAGACCGTGGAGCTGGCAAAGTCCTACCAGAACCTTGGTCTGCTGGTCACCGTTACCGGTGAGGGCATCAAGCATCTGGCCGACGCCGGCATGAAGACCGGTGAGGGCGTGCGTGTGTGCCCCCTGGGCTACGAGATGCAGTCCGTTATCCATGTTGTTTCCGTGGCCATCCGTGCTGCTCTGATCTTCGGTAACATCACCCCCGGCGATACCAAGAGCCTGTACAAGTACACCATGGACCGTGTCCGTGCTTTCGTCAACGCCTACAAGCCCCTGTCTGACGAGATCGTCTCCTACGGTGCCGGTGCTATCTGCCTTGGCTTCCCCGTTATTTCCAACGAGACCGAGAACATGTTCCGTGTTCCCAAGAGCCTGATCCAGCAGCTGGACACCTCCAAGTGGAACGCCACCTCTCTGGAGGCCCGGGACATCAAGATCAAGATCACCAATATCGACATTCCCGTGGCTTACGCCACCGCCTTCGAGGGTGAGATCATCCGCCGTGGCGACATGCAGGTGGAAGTGGACGGCTCCCGTGTGGACTGCTTCGAGCTGGTCCAGACCAAGGAAGCCAACGAGGTGGAGGACCACAAGATCGAGGTCATCGGACCCGAGATCGACGAGATCGAGGTTGGCTCCAAGATCTCCCTTTCCTACACCGTGGAGGTTGCCGGCAAGGCTATGCAGGCTGACTTCGAGTCCGTTATGGAGCGTAAGTTCCATGCTTACCTCAACTGCATCGAGGGTGTCATGCACACCGGCCAGCGCGACATGATCCGCATTCGTATCAGCAAGGCCGACTTTGAGGCAGGCTTCAAGTTCCGCCATCTGGGCGAAGTGCTATACGCCAAGATCAAGTCCGAGTTCGAGGCTGTTGTAGACAAGTGCCAGGTGAAGATCGTTGTGGACGCAGAGAAGAACAAGGAGCTCCGCGCCGCTGCCAACGAGGTCTTCTCCAAGCGTGATGACCGTCTGCGTTCCATGACCGACGAGTCCGTTCCCGTTTACTACACCTGTATCATGTGTCAGGCATTCTCCCCCAGCCACGTTTGTATCGTTACTCCCGAGCGTCTGGGTCTTTGCGGTGCTGTGAGCTGGCTGGATGCTAAGGCTACCAACGAGCTGGATCCCACCGGTCCCTGCCAGATCGTTCCCAAGGAGCGCTGCGTGGACGAGGCTCTGGGTCGTTACGAGGACGTGGATGAGGCCATTGAGAAGTACTCCCACGGTGCTCTGGAGCACGTGACCCTGTACTCCCTGTTCCAGGATCCCATGACCTCCTGCGGCTGCTTCGAGTGTATCTGCGGTGTCGAGCCCTGCTCCATGGGTGTTGTCATAACCTGCCGTGAGCATGCAGGCATGACTCCTCTGGGCATGAGCTTCTCCGACATGGCTTCTATGACCGGCGGCGGCGTTCAGACCCCCGGCTTCATGGGTCACGGCAAGCAGTTCATCTTCTCCAAGAAGTTCATCGCGGCAGAAGGCGGCCCCGCCCGTATCGTGTGGCTGCCCAAGGATCTGAAGGATCAGGTTCGTGAGCGTCTGGATCAGACCGTTCTGGAAATGTACGGCATCGAGAACTTCACCGACATGATCGCCGACGAAACCGTCTGCACCGAGGATCCCGAGGAACTTCTGGCTTACCTGTCCGAGGTTGGCCACCCCGTTCTGGGCATGGAACCCTTCGACATGTAATTTCCATAATAAAAAGACCACCCAACCGGGTGGTCTTTTTTTGCCTTCCTCCCTACGGCACAAATCTTGAAATTCCAATCTATCGAGTAGTTTGGTTTGCGGTATGCACCCTCGCCCCCCCGTGCTTGCGAGGGGGGGTCGCTGTAAGGCGAGCCGGGGGGAGCTTTGTGCCGCAACAACTCCCCCAGCCTCGCTGCGCTCAGCAGCCCCCTCATAAATGCGGGGGCCAAGATGCGGATGCACTGTCTGTGACAGTGCGTTAAAATGGAATTTGTTGTACCGTTGACGCAATAGGGATTTTCTGCTATGATATTTATAGAATGAATAAGGAGGCGATTGTTATGGATACGATGATATGGCTGATCCTTTTGGTGGTGTTTCTTCTCATTGAAGCTGCCACCGTGGGCATGATCTCTTTGTGGTTTGCCGGCGGCGCTTTGGCTGCCATGATCACCGCACTGGTGGGCGGAAAGCTTTGGCTGCAGGCTGTGATTTTTGCAGTGGTTTCCGCCATCCTGCTCACCGCCCTGCGCCCCCTGGCGAAAAGGCTCTTTACCCCCAAGCTTACCCCCACTAATGTAGATTCCGTCATTGGCAGGGAGGGCCTCGTGACCGTCGCCATTGACAATCTCTCCGCCGCCGGCACCGTAAAGCTGGGTGCCATGGAGTGGTCCGCCAGAAGCACCGAGGGCACTCCCATCCCTGTGGGGGAACGGGTTCGGGTGGATAAAGTAGAGGGTGTGAAGGTATTCGTCACCCCGGTATGTGTTGGCGCTAACAAATAAGGAGGTACTTGTATGGAATGGTTTGTAATCGGAGCAGTGATTGTGGTTTTGTTCCTTGTGGTGATTTCCAACATCGCCGTGGTGGAGCAGAGCCGTGCCTATGTAATTGAGCGGCTGGGCGCTTTCCAGACGGTGTGGGGCGTGGGTCTGCATTTCAAGATTCCCTTCATTGACCGGATCGCCCGTCGTGTAAGCCTGAAGGAGCAGGTGCTGGACTATCCCCCCCAGCCTGTGATCACCAAGGATAATGTCACCATGCAGATCGACACCGTGGTGTATTTCCAGATCACCGACCCCAAGCTGTATGCCTACGGCGTGGAGCATCCCATGGCCGCCATGGAGACCCTCACCGCCACCACTCTGCGTAATATCATCGGTGACCTGGAACTGGATCAGACCCTGACCAGCCGGGACATTATCAATACCAAGATGCGCGCCATCCTGGACGAAGCCACCGACCCCTGGGGCATCAAGGTGAACCGGGTGGAGCTGAAAAACATTCTGCCTCCGGCAGACATCCAAAGCTCCATGGAAAAGCAGATGAAGGCAGAGCGCGACCGCCGGCAGGCGATCCTGCAGGCAGAGGGACAGAAGAAGTCCGCCATCCTCATTGCCGAGGGCGAACGGGAATCTGCCATTCTCCGGGCCGACGCAGAGAAGCAGGCCGCCATTCTCCGGGCAGAAGCAGATAAGGAAGCGGCGATTCTGAAGGCAGACGGCGAGGCACAGGCCATCCGTACCGTCCAGCAGGCATTGGCAGATTCCATGCAGATGCTTAACGAAAAAGCCCCCAACGATCAGGTGGTGAAGCTCAAGGCCATCGAAGCCATGCAGAAGGTAGCAGACGGAAAGGCCACCAAGATCATCATTCCCTCTGAAATGCAGGGACTTGTGGGCCTTGCCAACGGCTTGGTGGAGGGCACCAAGGAGAGCTGATATGGCAAAAGAGAAACGTTTTGAAAAAATTTACTCCCAGGACCTGGGAGGTGTGACGGTGTGGGTGGATAAGACCACCGGGGTAAACTATCTGTATGTGTCCAGCGGTTACGGCGGCGGACTGTCGCCCCTTTTGAACCGGGACGGCACACCCATGATCACCCCCATCCCCCGAAAGGATCCCTGAACCCCCTTGCCGCAGCCGGACATCCGGCTGCGGCAATTCTTATTTGCCTTTCATTGACAATTGGTTCCTGAGTGCTATAATAACTCTAGAACATATCAGGTTGGAGGCTATATTATGGAAGGCCCTTTGTCCGGAATTAAGGTCGTGGATCTATCCACCTTTGTGGCGGCACCGGTGTGCGGCAGACTGCTGGCGGATATGGGTGCCACCGTCATCAAAGTAGAGCGTCCGGAGGGTGACGCATGGCGGCAGACCGGCATCCGCTACAATCATACCTACTATACTCAGGAGAAAAACCCGGTTTTCGACATCTATAACAGCGGAAAGGAGCACATCGCTCTGAACCTTAAGTCCCCGGAGGGTATGCAAGTGATGCACCAGCTCTTAGCGGAGGCAGATGTGTTCGTCACCAACACCCGTCCCGGGGCACTGCGGCGGCTGGGGCTTTCCTACGAGGATCTGAAGGACAAGTACCCCTCGCTGATCTACGGCATCCTGCTGGGCTACGGCGAAAAAGGTCCCGATGCGGACAAGCCCGCCTTCGACACCTCTGCTTTCTGGTCCCGCAGCGGCTTTTTGCGGGATATGGCACCCCTGACCGGGGAATATCAGCCGGTGCTGCCTCCCTTCAGCGCAGGGGATACCGGCACAGGCATCCTGCTGATGGGTCAGATTTGTGCCGCGCTGCTGCGCAGGGCAAAGACCGGCAAGGGAGACTGTGTCCGCGCCGGCCTGTTCCATAACGGCATCTTCACCTTCGGCACCATGGCTATCATCGCCCAAAAGGACGGCGGTGCAAAGGTGTACCCCACCACCCGGATCGATTACGGTGTGCCCGGGGGCAGCTACCAATGCGCCGACGGTGAGTGGATCTACATTGCCACCAGCTACTACGAGATCCTTGTGAAGCAGCTTTGCAAGGCCATCGGCAGAGAGGATCTTATGGAGGATTCCCGGTTTGACACCATGGACCACCGGACCCAGAACAAAGAGGCCTACTACGAGATCTTCAGAGAAGCCTTTTTGCAAAAGCCCTGCGCCTACTGGCTGGAAAAAGGTGCGCAGCTGGATATCCCCATCGTTAGGATGAACCATTTCAGTGAACTTGCCACCGACGAACAGGCTTGGGTCAACGGCTATCTGGAAAACGTCACTTTCCCCGACGGCTCCACCGGTGTGATGCCCTCCAGTCCCATTGACATGGAATCTCTGGGCACTGTGAAGACCCGCCCAGCCCCCAAGGTGGGTGCCGACACGGAATCCATTCTGAAGCGCCTTGGCTACAGCCAGGAAAAGATTCAGCAGATGAAGGAAACCGGTGCCGTAAAATAAGCTTTTGGCAGTCCCTCCCCCGGAGGGGCTGCTTTTTATCGCACACCGGTCGCGGAACGACAGGATTTTTCACCCCAGCAATGATTCCGGACACAGTTAGGCTAGGTAACGAGAATAACAGTTTATCCCAGGGATGGAATTTGTAAACTTTTTTCTGTGGGGTTGCTTTTTCCTTGGGATTTCTTTAGAATAATAAGATAGAATTTGTACCTCAAGGGAGGATGGTCGTTATGTTTTTCAAGCTGCTTCGCAGCGTCCGCCAGTATGCCCTGGCGGCGGTGCTCAGCCCCCTTTGCATGATCGGCGAGGTGTACATGGAGGTCAAGATTCCCAGTATTATTGCCATCATCGTGGATAAGGGAATCGAAGTAGGCAATATACAGGTGGTGTGGCAGCAGGGGCTCATGCTGGTGCTGTGCGCTCTGGCATCCCTCAGCTTCGGTGTTTTGTCGGCAGTATTTGCCGCTTATGCCGCCACAGGCTTCTCCCGAAACCTGCGCAGGGATATGTACCACCGGGTGCAGTCCTTCGATTTCGGCAACATCGACAAGCTTTCTACCTCCAGTATCGTCACCCGGCTTACCTCCGACGTGGCAAATCTGCAGATGTGCTTCCAAATGATGATCCGCATGGCGGTGCGCTGTCCCATGATGGTGATCCTTGCCAGCATCCGGGTATGGGTCATCAGTCCCAAGCTGTGCGGTGTGTATCTCATCGCCCTGCCTCTGCTGGCAGGGGGACTGTTCCTGCTGATTCGGCTGGTGCATCCCATTTTCGACCGGGTGTTCAAAACCTACGACAAGCTGAACAACGTGGTGCAGGAAAATCTCCACGGCATGCGTGTGGTGAAGTCCTTCGTCCGGGAGGATAAGGAAACGGAGAAATTTACCGGGGTTTCCCACACCATTTACAGGGATTTTGTCAAGGCAGAGCGGATCATGGCATTCAATAACCCTCTGATGCAGCTGGCGGTGTACGCCTGCATCCTTGCCATCTCCTATATGGGCGCTACCATGATCGTCCAATCAGGAAATACCACCTTCACCACCGGCAACCTCACCTCCATGTTCACCTACACCACCCAGATCCTTTCGGGTCTTATGATGCTTTCCATGGTGTTCGTAATGCTCACCATGAGCCGGGCACCCATGCAGCGGTGCTGCGAGCTTCTCACGGAAGAGCCCTCCCTGAAGGACCCGGAAGATCCGGTGACCGAGGTAAAGGACGGCTCCATCGATTTTGAAAAAGTTTCTTTCCGATACTCGGAAAAGGCAGCAAGATATTCTTTGGAGGATGTGGAGCTTCACATCCCCTCCGGCACCACCGTGGGAATTTTGGGCGGTACCGGTTCTTCCAAGTCCACTTTTGTGCAGCTGCTGCCCCGGCTTTACGATGCCACCGCCGGCACGGTCAAGGTGGGCGGCGTAGATGTGAAGGACTACAGCATCCATGCCCTCCGGGACGCCGTTGCCATGGTGCTGCAGAAAAACGTGCTGTTTTCCGGCACCATTAAGGAGAACCTGCGCTGGGGTAACCCCGACGCCACCGACGAAGAGCTGGAGCACGCCTGCCGCCTTGCCTGTGCCCATGATTTCATCACCGGCTTCCCCGATGGCTACGATACATACATTGAGCAGGGGGGCAAAAACGTGTCCGGCGGGCAGAAGCAGCGGCTCTGTATCGCAAGAGCTTTGCTGAAAAAGCCCAAGATCCTCATTCTGGACGATTCCACCTCCGCGGTGGATACCCATACCGACGCCATGATCCGCCAGGCTTTCGCCCAGCACATTCCCGGCACTACCAAGCTGATCATTGCCCAGCGGGTGGCCTCGGTACAGGATGCGGACCTGATCCTTGTAATGGACGGCGGCAAGGTGGTTGCCCAGGGCAACCACGAAAGCCTGCTGCAAACCTCCCAGATCTACCGGGAGGTCTATGAATCCCAAATCAAAGGAGGTGAGGAGTAATGCCCCCAGTCAGGATGCGCGGTGACGGCAGAAAAGCCAAGGACCCTAAAAAGACCATGCTTCGTCTGCTGTCCTATATGAAGCCTTATTTGCCCCGGCTTATCGGAATGGTGGCGTGCATCGTCCTGGCCACCTGTGCCACGGTAGCCAGCAACGGCTCACTGAAATCCCTCGTGGATGACTATGTTGCCCCCATGCTGGCCCAGGGAACCCCGGATTTTGCCCCGCTGATCCGCTTTCTGTGTATGATGGCAGGCATTTACCTTGCCGGTCTCATTGCTTCTTTCCTGCAGCAATGGCTTATGGTCCCTGTAGGGCAGGGGACCCAAAAGACCATCCGGGACCAGCTTTTTACCCATATGCAGCGGCTGCCGGTGCGGTATTTTGACACCCACCCCGTAGGCGACCTGATGAGCCGCTACACCAGCGACATCGACACCCTGCGGCAGATGATCTCCCAAGCCATTCCCCAGTGTATCAGCTCCGCCATTACCATTGTGGTGGTTTTCTTCGCCATGCTCTTCACCTCTCCCATCCTTACGGTGGTGGTGATCCTTTCCCTGATCGGCGTGCTGTACATCACCAAAACCGTGGCAGGCAGGTCCGCCCGGTTCTTTATTGGACAGCAAAAGGCATTGGGCAGCGTCAACAGCTTCGTGGAGGAAATGGTCAGCGGTCAGCGGGTGGTAAAGGTATTCTGCCATGAGGACACCTGTAAGGAGGAATTTGACCGACGCAACGACGAGCTTCGTGCCAATGCTTTCAAAGCCGGGGCGTTTTCCAACATGATGGGCCCGGTAAACAATAATCTGAGCTATATCCAGTATTCCATCATTGCCATCGTGGGCAGTCTGCTGATCATTGCCTCCAAGGGAAGCCTCCTGTCCACCGGAAGTCTGCTGTCTTTCCTGCTGTTCTCCCGGACCTTTAACCAGCCCATCGGTCACATCAGCAACCAGATCAATGCCATCGTCATGGCGCTGGCAGGTGCAGAGCGGATCTTTGAGGTGATGGACGAGGTTCCCGAAGAGGACCAGGGCTATGTCACCTTGGTCAATGCCCATATCGGGGACGACGGCACTGTCACGGAAAGCGAAAAACGTACCGGACAGTGGGCGTGGAAGCACCCCCACGGAGACGGTACCCTTACCTACACCCCTCTGAGGGGTGACATCACCATGTTCAATGTGGATTTCGGCTATGTGCCGGAAAAAACCGTATTGCATGATGTGACCCTGTACGCCCAT
>JAGAMQ010000014.1 GCA_017624645.1 Oscillospiraceae bacterium | reverse complement strand
AGAACGCCCTTTTCCATTGCCAGAGGGATCAGTTCATCGTAGAAAGTGGCCACCAGTGCCTTGTTGGAGGTAACGATGTTTTTACCTGCCTCAATGGCAGCCTTTACAAACTCATAGGCGGGATGCAGACCGCCCATGGCTTCCACCACGGTGTCAATGCTGCTGTCTGTCAGAACAGACTGGAAATCCTTGGTGACCTCCGCATCGTCAAGGGTGATGTCCTCCAGGCAGACCACCTTGGCCACCTGCATATCCTCCCGGGAAGAAGTAATGTCATACACACCTCTGCCAACAACGCCGAAGCCAAGCAGACCAATTTTCATCTTCTTTACCTCCATGGTTTTTTCTAAAAATGACCAAAAGAAATGCTTCTGTTGGGAAAACACTTGCTTTTTATAGAAAAACAGTATATCATATACCCACAAAAAATGCAATAGTGCCAAAAAAACAAGGTATCTGCCGGATTTACCCCGGGTTTTGTGCAGTTGGCAAAGAAAAGTGAGGGAATACTATGCTGTATCATTCTACCAGAAACAAAAATCATATTGCGGACAGTGCGCAGGCAGTGCTGAATGGCCTGGCCCCGGACGGCGGACTGTATGTTCCCGCGGTGCTCCCCGAGGTGGATGTAGCGGCGTGCCTGCAGGAATCCACCATGGATATGGCGGCACGGATCATCGGTGCCATGCTGCCGGATGTACCGGATATGCCCGAACTGGTCCGCCGCGCCTACACCGGAAAATTCCAGACCCAGGAACTGACCCCTACAGTGGACACTGGCAAGTTTACTGTGCTGGAGCTGTTCCGGGGTCCTACCTCCGCTTTTAAGGATGTGGCGCTGTGCATGCTGCCCCAGCTACTGACCCGGGCGAAGACGGTCAAGGGCATGCAGGAGGATATTCTGATCCTCACTGCCACCTCCGGTGATACCGGCAAGGCTGCTTTGGCAGGCTTCCAGGATGTGGATGGAGTAAAGATCTGCGTGTTCTACCCCGACGGAGGCGTGTCCAAGGTTCAGCGGGCGCAGATGGTCACCCAGGAGGGAAGCAACGTAGCGGTATGCGCTGTGACAGGAAACTTCGACGATGCCCAGACCGGCGTGAAGAACATCTTCGCCGCCGGCGTGGAGGGGCGTCTGCCCGACGGGAACCGTTGCCGTCTGTCTACCGCCAATTCCATCAATATCGGTCGTCTGGCACCCCAGATCACCTACTATTTCAAGGCTTATGCAGACCTTCTGAAGCGGGGGCAGATCGCTATGGGGGATGAGGTGAACTTCAGCGTTCCCACCGGAAACTTCGGCGATATTCTCGCAGGCTATCTGGCAAAGAAGCTGGGTCTGCCTGTGGGTAGGCTGATCTGCGCATCCAATGCCAACAATGTCCTTACGGACTTTATCCGCACCGGCACCTATGACCGCCGCCGTCCCCTGCACAAGACCATTTCCCCCTCTATGGACATTCTGGTGTCTTCCAATCTGGAGCGGCTGCTGTACCTTATGAGCGGCGATACGGAGTTGGTGGCGGAGCTGATGGGCAAGCTAAACACCCAGGGCAGCTATACCGTTCCTGAGGAACTGAAGAACGCCATCGGGGAGGAATTTTGGGCAGGCTGCTGTGACGATGCCGGTGCCGGAGAGACCATCCGCAAGGTGTGGCAGGAGCAGAACTATTTGTGTGATACCCATACCGCCACCGGCTGGGCGGTGGCAGAGCAGTATGTTGCCGAGAGCGGAGATACCCGACCCATGGTGGTGCTGTCCACCGCGTCTCCCTACAAGTTCCCGGCAGCGGTACTGTCCGCACTGGAGGAAACCACGCAAACCGATGAGTTCCGGCAGATGGAGCGTCTGGAGCAGCTCACCGGCGTGCCTATTCCCGAAAACCTGCGGGGGCTGGAGCAGAAAAAGGAGCGTCATACCGGCGTCATTGAAAAGGATGAGATGCTGCGGTATGTTATGGAGATATAATTATGAAAACATTTCAAAAATCCAATAAGCTGCGGGATGTCCGCTACGATGTCCGGGGTCCGGTGGTGGAGGAAGCTGCCCGGCTGGAAGAGCAGGGCATGAAGGTGCTGAAGCTGAACATCGGCAATCCCGCTCCCTTTGGCTTTACCGCTCCGGAGGAAGTGATCCGGGATATGCGGCAGAACATTGTCAACAGTCAGGGCTACTCTGAGTCCAAAGGCCTGTTTACCGCACGGAAGGCCATCATGCAGTACTGTCAGCTGAAGAAGATCCCCAATGTGGACATGGACGATATCTACACCGGCAACGGTGCCAGTGAGCTGATCCAGCTTGCCCTCCATGCCCTGCTTAATGATGGGGATGAGGTGCTGGTTCCCAGTCCCGACTACCCTCTGTGGACAGCCTGCACCCATCTTGCCGGCGGTAAGGCGGTGCATTATGTCTGCGACGAGCAGTCGGAGTGGTATCCTGATTTGCAGGACATTGAAAGCAAGATTACACCCAAGACCAAAGCATTGGTGGTCATCAACCCCAACAACCCCACGGGTGCTTTGTATCCCCGCCAGATCCTGGAGGGAATTGCCGACATTGCCCGACGGCACGGACTGATTCTCTTCTCCGACGAGATCTATGATCGGCTGGTCATGGACGGTCTGGAGCATATTTCCCTCGCCTCTGTGGCACCGGATGTGTTCTGCGTTACCCTTAACGGCCTTAGTAAGTCTCACATGGTTTGCGGTTTCCGGGTAGGCTGGATGGTTCTTTCCGGCAACAAGGCCATTGCCAAAGATTATATATCCGGACTGACCATGCTCTCCAGCATGCGCCTTTGCTCCAATGTGCCGGGACAGGCTATCATTCAGACTGCCTTGGGCGGTTATCAGAGCGTCAACGAGTATGTGACCGTGGGCGGACGGATCTGTGAGCAGCGGGAGTATATCCACAAAGCGCTGAATCAGATCCCCGGTATCAGTGCGGTGAAGCCCAAGGCGGCGTTTTATATCTTCCCCAAGATAGATACCTCTAAATTCGGTATTACCGATGACCAGAAGTTTGCCATCGATTTCCTGCGGCAGAAGGGCGTGCTGGTGGTTCCCGGCAGCGGTTTCAATTGGAAGCAGCCGGACCATTTTCGGGTGGTGTATCTGCCCCGGGTAGAGGTGCTGCAGGAGGCGGTTACCAAAATGACCGACTTCTTTGCCACTTACCGACAGGATATCTAAGCAATATAGCGGAGCCGGTGCAATTTTTTGCACCGGCTCCTACGCGGAATTGAAAGCTGAAAAATGCGGGACTACCCACTGGGCGGTCCCGCATTTTGTTGATCGTTGGTTACATTGGCGTCGGCCCTTATGTCAATGGGCTCGCCTAAATAGGTGGGCTTGGGTTTCAAAAGGGATGTTCCCACATCCTTGACCCGTGCCAACACCTCCCGGACTTCCCGGATGCTTTGACCGGTGTAGCCGCGGTAGTCGCTGTGGACACCCCATGCGTCCATCCCCAGTGCCCGGGCAATGAACAGAGCCCGGTACAGGTGGTATTTTTGGGTGACGATCACTAGCCGCTTCACTCCGAAAACCTCCTTCGCCCGGTAAAGGCTTTCGTAGGTGGAAAAACCGGCGTGATCCATGAACACATCCTCTGCCGGAACACCGGCATCGGTGGCATACTGCTTCATGGTGCCCACTTCATTGTAGGTTTCTCTTCCATGGTCATCGCTCATGAGTAACTTAGGCATGCCGCTTTGATACAGGGAAACGCCGCGCTTCAGACGGTCCTCCAGCATGTGACTGGGGCGTCCGTCCTCTTTTACCTGACAGCCCAGCACCAGTATGCAGTCTATGTCCGTAAGGGCTGCTGCTTTTTCCGGGGACACAATCCTGCCGGCTGTAGAACCGCAGACCCAAAAATT
>JAGAMQ010000179.1 GCA_017624645.1 Oscillospiraceae bacterium | reverse complement strand
GCCGGCTTGACAGAGCTGCGTTTGCTGGATCTTCAGTCCAACAAATTGACCAGCGTATCCCCCCTGTCTTCCTGCGCAGCCTTGGAGGATCTTAACATTTCCGCAAACAGCTTGACGGATATCTCCCCGTTGAAATCCCTGAACAAGCTGCTCTATCTAAATTTCTCCAACAATCAGGTTGCAACCATTCCCGGTTTTTCCAAAAAATGCGGTCTTGTAACCATCAACGGAAACAGCAACAACATCAGTTCTTTGGCCCCCCTTTCCGGCCTGCAGAACCTTAACAAGGTTTATATGGACTATAATACGGAGATCAAAACCGTTAAAGACCTTGCTTCCTGTCCCAGACTTGTGGAGGTCAATGTCTATGCCACCAAGGTCACCTCTGTCAATGTTTTGACGGATCAGAGCATTATCGTGAATTATAATCCTGTCCAGTAACAAAAAATCACAGTCTGCTGTGCAGACTGTGATTTTTTATCGCTTCAGAAACCAATCTTCTACGATATCGCTGTGGGTAACCACGATCTCAATATCCTGCAGTTCCTCTTTGGAAAAAAACTGCAGGTCCTTAGACTCGCTGCTCATTATAAGCTCCGGCTGGGTATCCAGCTCCAAGGCAAATACAACGATCACCATTCGCCAAACACTGCCGTCCTGATATGCGGCAATCCTGCCCGGTTCGCCGTACACTGCCAGCTTCCGGAGTTTGTCTGGGGAAACGCGGATCCCCAATTCCTCATAGATTTCCCGGATGAGTGCCTGCTGTTCCGTCTCATGGTTCTTTACACCGCCTCCCACCAATCCCCAGATGTCGCAATCCCTGCGTTTTTCCAGCAACAGCTTTCCTTCACAGGTGATCAGCACATTGGCGCCCAAATGGGCAGGCATGGTAGTCTTTGGCGGATTGGGATGCCCCCGGTAAAAGGTTACGATGGACATTTCATATCGCCTCCTGAAATCAGCATACCACATCTATTGCCCATTGTCATCCTCAAATTCTTTGGGTATCGGCTTGGTCACGCCAGTCCTGCGGGCCTTATCCAGTCCCCCGGTCATATGCTGCCCCGGCTCCTGGGCAAATTTTGCCCTGCGGATAATATCCTCACCAAACCGGTCCCGGAGGGAATCCACCGTTTCATCCAGGCGAAGCTTACGCTCGTATTGTACCGGGGAAAGCTGAGAAAACAGATCGTACTGCTGATACGGCTTCTCAGAAAGCCGGGTCATCTGTACCCCCAGCTGCCGCAAAGGTGTACAGCCATCCCACAATTCATCGAAGACCCTGTATGCCCCATTGAATATCTCCTGGGTAAGGTTTGTAGCACCGGACAGCATACGCTGGTGGGAAGCATGCTGAAAGGCATTTGTTCGCAGATGTACCGATACACAGCTGCCGCATTTGGAGTCTTTTCTCATTCTCGCCGCTACCGTCTCGCACAGGCTCAACAACACCTGATGGGCCTCCTCCCGGCTAGTCACATCCCGGGCTGTGGTCACAGAGTTGCCGTAGCCTTTGTTCTCCGCAGGCTTCGGAGCCACTTGGGCAGCATTGCGTCCGTTGGCAAAGTGCCAAATGGTTTCCCCATGCTTGCCCATACGTTTCCGGATCAATGACAGATCACACTTTGCCAGCTGTCCGATGGTATAGATCCCCATTCGCTTCAGCTTTGCCTCTGTTGCGCTGCCTACCAAAAACAGGTCCCGCACCGGCAGCGGCCACATTTTTATCGGCACTTCCTCCGGAAAGAGGGTATGCACCTTATTGGGCTTTTCAAAATCCCCTGCCATCTTGGCAAGAAGCTTATTGGAGGATATGCCGATATTGACCGTAAAGCCCAGTTCCTCCCAAATCCGCTCCCGCATTTTTTCCGCAGCCAGCCGGGGCGTGCCCCACAGCCTTTGAGTGCCTGACATATCCACCCACGCCTCATCAATGGAATACTGCTCCACCACTGGGCTGAATTGCCGCAGCATCTGCACAAAATGCCGGGACGCCTCCACGTAAAGACCGTAATCCGGTGGAACCACCACCAGCTCCGGACATTTCTCCAACGCCTGAAACAGGGGTTCTCCCGTCTGAATCCCATATTTTTTTGCCGGTGCACTTTTAGCAAGGATAATACTGTGGCGGGATTCCTTATCCCCTGCCACCACCGACGGGATCTGCCGCAGATCCTCCGTTTCTCCCAGCACCTTGATCCGATAAGCAGCGGTCCAGGAAAGAAACGCGCTGTTGGCATCCACATGAAAAATCACCCGCTCTGCCAAATCAATACACCCTCCTTAACAGGCACCAGCTATGGCTGCGAATGGTATATTTCAATTCAAACAGCCACGGTCTGTTTCTTACCGTTGCCCGGCACAAAAAAATTTGCGCCTCTATGCCCACATACTGAATTTTCCGGCTGTTGACCACCTCATCAATATCTATCCGAAGCAACTGATGCGCTTCATCCTCCATACGCAGCCGAAGAGGGCGAATATCGCCATCGGCACTGCACACGCAGATCACATCAACAGGGCAAGTCTTCTGCACGATATTCCCCCCTTTTTTTCTATTTGCTTATATTATAGTACATTTGTTTGCAAATGGCAATAGGAATTTTTTACCGTCCCCCTTTTTCGCCGTTTAGATCCCTTGACAGATATGGTATAATACCAACGAAGAACCAAAAGGAGGTGGTACATCTGGAGAAGGAAAACATCCGTGTCATGGCCAGAAACCGGGAAGCCTATCACGAATATTTCGTAGAAGAAGAAATGGAAGCCGGTATTGAGCTTTGCGGTACGGAAGTAAAATCCATCCGTCAGGGAAATCTGAACCTGAAGGACGCATGGTGCGGCGTTAAAAACGGCGAGCTGCTCATCAACCAGATGCATATCGCCCCCTATGAGCAGGGCAACATCTTTAACCGGGATTCCCGCCGGGTGCGCAGGCTGCTGATGCACCGCCGGGAAATCATGCGGCTGCTGGGAAAGGTCAAGCAGGACGGCTACTCCCTGATTCCCCTGTCTGTCTATTTCAAAGGCAGCCGTGTCAAGGTAAAGGTTGGTCTGTGCAAAGGCAAAAAACTGTATGACAAGCGGCAATCCGCAGCCGAGCGCGATGCAAAGCGGCAGATTGACCGTGCAATGAAAGAGAGGTACTGATGTATGAATCCCAATTTTAAGATCACCATGGAAAACGGCGGTGTTATGGAGGGCGAACTGTATCCCGAAATCGCACCCCAGAGCGTGTACAACTTCATCGACCTGGCGAACAAGGGCTACTATAACGGTCTGATCTTCCATAGAGTGATCCCCGGCTTTATGATCCAGGGTGGCTGCCCCGAGGGCAGTGGCATGGGTGGTCCCGGCTACTGCATCAAGGGTGAGTTTTTCTTCAACGGTGTTAAGAACGACCTGAAGCATAAGCGTGGTGTCCTGTCCATGGCACGGAGCCAGTCCCCTAACTCTGCCGGCAGTCAGTTCTTTGTCATGCACGAGAATGCCCCCCATCTGGACGGTCAGTATGCCGCCTTTGGCAAGGTGACTGTCGGTATGGATGTGGTGGATGCCATTGCTTCCGTCCGTACCAATGCACAGGATCGCCCTCTGGAGGAGCAAAAGATTGCTTCCATTACCGTAGATACCCACGGAGAAACATATCCTGAACCCAACAAGCTTCAGGATCCCTACGGCAGATTCTAAAAACAAAACGATCCCCGGGGCGGCAACGCCGCCCCCAGGGACTCCCATATGGGGGTGTACTGGTTTCGACGGGGGTAGTGAGGCTGGAATAGCGGGTCGTGGCACCTGACCACGATAAAACGGGTAACTTTTAAATTTAACTGACAACAATACTGTTGCTCTGGCTGCCTAATTAGGCGCCCATCCGCCCCGGAAGGTCCACGAGCCGGGCTCGGGTGTGATCTGAGTGGAGACCGTGAGTGCGTTAAGCTTTGCGCGCACCATGCATAATGAAGCTACTGATTCTTTGTAGGGTGTTTGTTCCCGACAAGATGAGGGAATGTAAATAACAAACTGCACCCGGAGAAGTTCTTTCCAAGTTGCCTTCGGACAGGGGTTCGATTCCCCTCACCTCCACCAAAAGAAACCGCCCTTCTGGGCGGTTTTTCTTTTGGTTCGGTAGGGAATCGAACAATCTCAACTGCAACAGTCCGGGGGACTGTTGCTGCAACCAGTGCTAACACTGGTTGCTTCCTCTATTTGCTCCCATCGGG
>JAGAMQ010000178.1 GCA_017624645.1 Oscillospiraceae bacterium | reverse complement strand
TAACGCTCCAACTTCCTCGTAAGCAGGGGTCAAAACCGGCGTGATCAGCATTTGCGCTACTCTTTCCCCGTGGGTGACGACCTGATCCTGTGTACCGTGATTATGCAATGCAACGATGATCTCACCGCGGTAGTCGCTGTCGATGACGCCCACCTTATTGGCAGGGGCCAGCCCCCTTTTGCAGGCAAGACCGCTTCGGGCATAGATCAGACCCGCACAGTTTTCCGGAATCTCCATAGCGATTCCCGTGGGTACAAATCCCGTCTGCCCCGGCGCAATCACCATCTGCTCCTCCAGGCAGGCATAGAGGTCGGCACCCGCCGCACCTGATGAGCCATAGGAGGGCAGCACGGCAGAATCTCTTACTTTTTTTACCGGTATCCTACTCATATAATCTTTCTCCTTTTACATATGGGAATTGATAAACTCCGAAAGCTTCGCCACATAAGCACGCTGATCTTTTAAAAAGCTCACGCCGTGATCTGCCCCTTCTACCAGGAGCAGGTTCTTTTCTCCCGAACAGGCTGCATAGGCCTGCTTTGTCATATCACAGGGCACAAAGGTGTCATCCTCACCGTGGATCAGCAGGACCGGCAGCCGACTGGCGGCAAGGGATTTTCTGGTATCCTTTTCTTTCAGGGAAAAGCCGGCAAAAAGCCGTGCAGCCAAATCCGTTATCCACAGGGATATCCAAGGAGGTAGATGGGTTACATTGCGATACACACTACTCAAAATATCCCATGCAGAAGTAAAGCCACAGTCGGCAATAATGCCACGTACATCACAGGGAAGAGCCCGATCCGCCAGATACAGCACTGTGGTGGCACCCATGGAAAGGCCATGAAGAAATACGGGTTGGTCAGAAACCCTTTGCCGGATATATTCCAGCCAGCACACCATATCATTGCTTTCTTTTACACCAAAGGTAATATAAACACCTTCACTCTTTCCGTGACATCTTTGATCCGGTACAAGGATGTTCATATTCCTGTCATGGTAGTATTCAAAAGCACAACAAAAATCCAACAGCATCGTGCTGCGATATCCGTGGGTCAAGAGAACTGTTCCAACAGGATCCTTTGCAGGGATCCACAAGCCGTGCAACCGCAGGGCATCGTCACTCATCACAAAGACGTCCTCAGCTTTGTGTTCCCGGAGCCATTGGTCCGCAGCACGCATACCGTCATAATACAGTCCGTAAGGTGTTTTTTTAATCTGGGCTTCTACCAGCCAAGGCAAGTCTTTTCTTCGGACACAGGCTGCAAAAAAAACATAAACACCGCTTACCAGCACCAACAGCGCAACAGCGCCCAACAGGAACAGTATCACTGTCATTCATCAAGCCTTCTTTCCAAGCTTTGAAAACCATCGGAATGTCAGCGGCCAAACAACACCAGCAGCAAGCACCATCATAAAATAACGAACGGCTCTTCCGATTTGTTCACCAAAGACAGAATTTAGCGGCGTTTTCATCCCATTTTTCACAGCCAGCACCAATAACAGACCACCGGCGACCTTGAGGATCTGTGCCCACCACACTGCCTTTACCGGAAAGTCTAGCCATTTTTCATCCAGAATATACACTAACAAAAGTCCAAAAAGGCATCCCAGTAGGGTGTACGCATTTTTCACCCCAGAGGCCAGGTTGTGGGCATCAATATCCCCGGGAAAGGGATATGCCGTCACAAAAACCAACAGCCCCAATGCGAGCAGCAACATCACCAGCAATAAGTATGGCATAGTTCTTCCCTGTTTTGTGTACACCGGCCGTAGTAAAAGCAGCAACAGTACTGCCATAACCGCAGCCACTGCCACATCTTCAGGCGTATGTACACCGATATACATTCGGGAAAAAGGCACTAAAAGGGCAATTGCCACGGCAGAGGTCCTCACCCACCTATTTTTTGAGGTTACCGCAATTCCGCCGAAGGTTCCCACTGCTGTCTGGGTGTGTCCACTGGGAAAACTGTATCCTGCGGCGGCTTCCCTGGCCTGCTCCAGTATCGTAAAATTCTCGTCCAATACCCACGGCCTGGGAATCCGAAACCACAGCTTCATAAACTGATTTGCAATTGTTCCGATAAATCCAACAGAAAGGATATAGTATCCCAGGTATTTGTTGACACACCAGAAAAGAATCAAAGCCACAACAAGAAAGGCGGTTTCCTCACCCAGTTGTGTAACCGCCAGCATCAACTTGTCTATAATCGGTTGGCGGATGCTTTCAAGAAAGTACAAAAATTCCATATAATACCTCCTACATTCCTTGATTATACACACAATGGAAAGGATTGTAAAGTTTACAATACCGTTACTTGTCAGAACACAGAAAAAATTGTATAATAAGCTTTAGAAATGAGGCGATACTATGCATAGCGACAAAAGTAGATGCATCTACCAGAACAATCAGTTGGCTGATGTTATCTGTCAGCTGCGATTTCCGGAGATCCTGCGGATCGGAACCCAGGTGCCGGCAGACTTTCAGGAAGCCATTCGCAGTGATTACCCGATCTACTCCCTCCGGGAAGAAACACATCCACCCAGATTGACCGGAACACCGGAAAATTTCCATGTAGAAAAGGGAGGCACTACCAAAAATCATCAATTCACCTCCGCCGACGGCATTTGGCGTGTGAATCTTACAAGCAACTTCATCTCCCTTTCCTGCGCACGATATCACCGATGGGAGGCGTTTGCCGCAAAACTGGATAAGCCTTTGGTGGCCTTTATCCAGACTTATCAACCTGCCTTTTTCACACGGATCGGTCTTCGGTATATGAATTTTATTTCCAGATCCTCGTTGGATCTGGATGGCACGCCCTTCTATGACCTGATCCAGGACGCATACCTTGGTATTTTGGGAAATGGATTGATTCCGGAACACACTGCCAACCGGAGTACAGTGGATGCCGAATACCGGCTGGCAGACGGCTGTCATGTAAAACTCCATGCCGGCCTCGGCATGGTCAAGCAAAACGGCAAGGATGATCCCGAAACAAAATTTATTCTTGATCAAGACCTGTTCTTTATGCAGACATGTCCTGTTCAAGAGGTTGCCGATACAATCCAGTCCCTGCACACTCACGCATATCCCATTTTCCGAAACGCCATCACAGATCTGCTGCACAATGCAATGCAGCCGGAATAAAGGAGAATTTTATGCCATATTATTACGGATTCGACCTCACATATCTTTTTATTGTGCTGCCCTGTGTCCTGCTTTCCGTGTGGGCAAGCACCAGTGTCAACCGCACATTTAAGCGGTATTCATCCCAACATTCCTCACGCCGCCTTACAGGTGCACAGGCCGCCCAACAGGTACTAAACTACAACGGCGTATCCGGCGTACGCATTGAGAGGGTATCCGGCAGTTTGACGGACCACTATGATCCCCGGAGCAACGTGATCCGTCTGTCAGACTCCGTCTATGACAACACCTCAACAGCTGCCATCGGAGTTGCCTGCCACGAGGCAGGACATGCTGTACAGTACGCCAACCATTACTTCCCTATTAAGATCCGCTCTGCCATCATTCCCATCACCAACCTTGGCTCCAAGCTGGCAATGCCCTTGATCCTGCTGGGCGTACTGTTTTCCGCCCTTGGGAAAACGTCCTATACCTTTATTTACCTTGGAATCGCCTGCTTCGGGTTGTCCCTGGTTTTTCAGCTGATCACGCTCCCGGTGGAGTTTAACGCCAGCCACAGAGCCATCCAGGCTATCAGTGATTACGAGCTTCTCAACGAAGAAGAATTAAAGGGTGCAAAAAAAACACTGAAGGCTGCAGCAATGACCTACGTTGCAGCAACAGCTGTTGCTGCAGCGCAGCTGCTGCGTCTTGTTCTCCTCTTCGGCGGAAGAAACCGGAACCGTGACTGAATAAATTCCGCTTTGGTATTGACAACCAAAGCGGAATTTTATATACTTTGTACTGTGTGAAAAGTATGAAAAGTGGGAAAGGAGATCCCTATGGCCGGAGGAAAACACCTGCTTGGAAAAGGTAACAATAAGCGCGTATTCGGCACCGCTAAGGTTGGCGACAGAGGTCAGATCGTGATACCCAAGGAAGCCCGGGAACTCTTTGACATCAAACCGGGAGACACCCTGCTGATCCTGGGTGAAGAAAACAAAGGTTTGATCGTTTCCCGCCCGGAACTCCTTCGTGATTTGGCTGACCAGATCTTCGAATCTAACAAACAGAGGTAAAAAGATGAAAGATTTATTAGAACTATACCAGGAAATGGGGATCTCCCCCACAGTCTACGAATACGGAGAGGAAGCTATTGCAAAGCTTTCGGAACGGTTTGATAAAATCGATCAGGTCGCAGAATACAATCAGGCAAAGGTTCTTTCCGCTATGCAGAAGAACCGCGTATCCGCCGCTTGCTTTGCCGCCACCACCGGTTACGGCTATGACGATGTGGGCCGGGACAATCTGGAGCGCGTTTATGCAGATGTATTTCACACAGAAGCAGCACTTGTTCGACCCCAGATCACCTGCGGCACACATGCTCTGACCGTTGCCCTGTCTGCAAATCTGCTGCCCGGCGACGAGCTGCTTTCTCCAGTAGGCATCCCCTACGATACTCTACAGGAAGTGATCGGAATTCGGGAGAGTCCCTGCTCCCTTAAAGAATACGGTGTCACGTACAGGCAGGTAGACCTGTTGGAAGACGGCACTTTCGACTATGATGGAATCCGAGCTGCGATCCACGAAAAAACCAAGCTGGTGACCATCCAGCGCTCCAAGGGATATGCTACCCGCCCCACTTTTTCCGTCAAGCAAATCGGCGAGCTGATTGCCTTTGTCAAAGGAATCAAGCCGGATGTAATCTGCATGGTGGATAACTGCTACGGCGAATTTGTCGAGACCATTGAACCCTCTGATGTGGGTGCTGACATGGTTGTAGGTTCCCTGATCAAAAATCCCGGCGGCGGACTTGCCCCCATCGGCG
This sequence comes from Oscillospiraceae bacterium, assembly GCA_017624645.1. Classification (GTDB taxonomy): domain Bacteria; phylum Bacillota; class Clostridia; order Oscillospirales; family Oscillospiraceae; genus Faecousia. The sequence continues at coordinate 483 of JAGAMQ010000178.1, read as the reverse complement.
GATATATCTGCGGCACAGAGGCTTGTGTCAACAGATGCGCATATCGGCTGTCTGCCCCCGGCTTAGGACAGGAGGTTGGTGCTAATCTGGGTCTGATGCCCGCTCTGTATCAGGGATTTTTCCTTGCTCCCACCGTGGTGGCAGGAGCAGAAAAGGGTGCAATCTTTGCAGCAAACCTTTACGAGCAGTTGGGCTTCCGTTGCGTTCCCAACGCCACAGAAAGCCGCCACGATATTATTCAGGCTGTGGAACTTAAGAGCGAGGAAGGTATGGTCGCTTTCTGTAAAGGTATTCAGGCAGCCGCCCCTGTGGATTCCTTTGCAACGCCTTTACCCTGGGACATGCCCGGATATAACGACAAAGTCATCATGGCTGCCGGTGCTTTTGTGCAAGGTTCTTCCATTGAACTTTCGGCGGACGGTCCCATTCGCCCCCCTTATGCGGTATATTTCCAGGGTGGCTTAACATGGCCCCATGCAAAGC